>CALUSZ010000120.1 GCA_944323495.1 Candidatus Gastranaerophilales bacterium | reverse complement strand
CAGTTGCAAAATTAACTTCTATCATAAAAGCAACCCAATCTACAATAAGTATTGACACTCCGACAGGCCAAAAGGACGATTCTAATAAAATTATTGACTATATTGTAGATGAATCAACAATTGCGCCCGATTCTCTTGTATCTCAGGAAAGCATGCTTGATGATATTAAAGAAATGCTTAATCAGCTTAGTCCGAAGGAGAGGGACGTGCTGATTCTAAGATTTGGCTTAAACAACGACGGCAACAAAAAAACTCTGGATGAAATCGGCTCTATATACGGAGTTTCAAGAGAAAGAATAAGACAAATTGAAAACCGTGCAATTTCTAAGCTCAAGAAATTGTGCAAAAATAAAAACCTGACTTCAGGGCTGAAGAATTATTTCGGAAATTAAAAGGAGTGAAGGGTGAGGTGTGAAGAGTGAAGTGAGCATTAAAAAATTAAACAAGTGAACGAGGTCAAATTAAAGAAATTTTAAAACTGTCCCTTCACCCCTCACGCTTCACCCTTCACAAACCATAAAAAGGAACTAAAAATGGCTGATATAGATAGAATTAACGAACTGGTTGGTGAAAAAAATTTTGATAAGGCGCAAGAAATGATAGAGGCGTCTTTAAAGGAAGAACCTGATAATATTGAACTAATTAAATTAGCGGGGCTTGTGGCAGTAAACCTTAATAACTGGGAAGAAGCCCGCAAAGATTTTGAAACTGTCGTAAAGTACAAGCAGGAGGATGCAACGTCATTTTTCTATCTGGGTAACTGTTATGACCATACGGGAGATTTTATATCAGCAAAAAACGCATATAAAACTGTTATAGAACTTCGTCCGGAATATATTGAAGCATACAAGAGCTTGTGTATTACTCTTATGAAACTCAATGAGGCAGAAGAAGCTATTAAATATGCATTTCAGGCTTCCACACTCGACCCGGAGGATTATATTTTCGATTTTATAGTAGGCACTGCCTATATGAAAATTAAAGAGTTTGATAAAAGTATAGAACCGCTCAAGCGTGCTCTTGAAAAAGCTCCGGATAATATCGGAACTTTAAACAGCCTTGGTACTGCGTATATGGCATCAGGCAAAAGTGATGAGGCTTTAAAATATTATCATAAAGCTCTTGATTTAGATCCGGAAAATCCTATGGCATATTATAATCTAGGCTCTATCTATCAGATTCAGCAAAACCATGAGGAAGCTTGCAAGTATTTGAAAAAAGCAGTCGAACTTGATGAGAGTGATGAAGGATTTAAAGTTGCACTTGCCATGTCAGAAGTTAAGTCCGGTCAATACAAAGAAGCTTCCGAATTGTATAAGTCTCTTCTTGTTTCACATCCGGAAAAAGATAATTATAAATACAACCTCGTTACATGCTATGAAGCAATGGGAGATATTCAAACCGCAATTTCAATGCTGGAGAAGATGGTTTATGTTAACCAGAAATTTATACTTCCGGCACAGAAACTTGCAAGTCTGTATATAAAAACAAACCAGCTTTCTAAAGCAAAAGAAATTTATGACAATATTCTTTTGAAAAATAAACCGACAGCAGAAACCCTGCATCAGTATGCAGTTTTGTCATCAAGTTTGTGTGATACTGATACGGCAGAGCGAATACTTAAAAAAGTTATTAAAATGAATCCGCAGATTGCAAAGGCACATAAAGATTTAGGTATAATCTTTTTGAATAAAAGACTGTTTAAGTATGCGGAAGATGAATTTAAAACAGCATTGCAGCTTGCTCCGAATGATTTTGAAATAATTTTTGAATACGGAAATTTTCTGTATTCTGTCTCAAAAAACACGGAAGCCGAAAGATATTATCAAGAAGCGCTTGACTTGCAGCCAAATAACGTTCTCGTTTTGACTTTTATGGCTCTGAATAAATTAATTCTCAATCAGCTGGATTTAGCAAAAGATTATATAATGAAAGCAGTTAAGATTAACCCACACCACGAATATATCCAATTTTGTGCAGGAAGAATTTTGTTTGCAAGAAAAGAATATGATGAGGCAAAACACTATCTTATACACGCAGTAGAGCAGAATCCGGATATTGAAACACAGAATACTCTTGCACTTACTTATTACGAACTCGGCGAGTACGAATCTGCTATTAATATTTTCAACAATCTTCTTGCTAAAAAACCGGATAATATTTCACTTTTAATGAGTCTTGCAAAATGCTATGAAGGCTTGAAAGATAACGATAAAGCGCTTGAGTACCTGGATAAAGTTGTTACTATATTTCCGGAGGACGAAGAAGCTCATGAAATGATAAGAAAGTTGTCATAAATCTTCAACATTTCAACAAGTTTTAAATGAAACTTATATACAACTTTACACAAAATATGCTTGAAATATAGCTGTAATGTCATCCCGAACTTGTTTCCGCATGACAAAATAATTTGTCTGGGTCAGATTGTAGGTCGGCTTTACTAAGCCGACAAAAACTTTCTTTTCTTTTTTTTTTGTGGGCACGCTTACGCTTTACCCACACTACAAATCTATATAAATTATTGTGTCATTCTGAGCCCGATAACAATACAGGGGCGAAGAATCCCTAAAACTTTACTAAATAAAACGAGATTTTGTGGACGAGAGCCCGAAGAATCTTTTTCTTCCGAAGTTAAAGAGATTCTTCGTCCCTAAATAAATATTGGACTCAGAATGACGTGGCACATTTGGCGTGAATCTAAGTTCTGGGCGGCAGTCTTAGCTTTTCTGGTGTAAACTGCGATATAATCCCTTTTAAATTATTTTAAACTCTCTCGTCAAACTTACCGCCGATTTGAACAAAATTAGCGTAATAATAGCCATATACTAATACTGCTATATAGACCAGATAGTAGAAATTAATCAACGTGAATATAAAGTGGGTTATGACATTCAGCCCGAAAATTGATGACAGAATTGATAATATAGCGTAAGAGAAAAACAGCAAGAGATATAGCACTATATTTTTGAAAAACTGTTTGCTGAATAAATCTTTTAAAGCCAGCCAAAAAGCCTTAAACGGGTTTTTGCTCTTAAATGATAATGCTGGCAGATGGAACAAAAGCAGAAAGTACTCAATTCCCATCGCAAATAGAATTAAAAAGTTCCAGGCGTTAAGTTTAATAATCTGCTCTTTTGATAAAGAAGTAAGGAAAGTCCTCAAAGCGTCCATAGATTCCATTGCTTTGGAGAAAGCTCCGGCAGAGATTCCCACATCTCCGATAAGTTTCATTCCTGCCACATAAGATACAGCATAGAAAATTACAGACAGAACAAGTACATTAAACAAAAGCCCTAATACAGGCAAAAAGTATTCCCCGACACCGGCAGGAAATTCCCGTATCAAAAAATTAGGATCTTCTGTTTCCGGATTAGAAACGCATCGCTTCAGCATATAAGACCAACCCGCAATAAATGCTGTCAGCATAAGCGTAAACAATACAAACGCAATTAAGAGGTTAATCAGGTTTCCTCTTAAAGAAAATAAAATGTACAAACTTGATAAAAGAGAAAACAAGATTAGCGGAGTTGCTAAGATTATGTATTTATTTGTAATTCTAAAACTATTTTTTAAATAATTTATCATTGGAAGCTCCTAAATTCTGTACTGAAGAACAGCCTGTTCTATAATATCGTCTGATACTTTGGAAGCAAAATCCCTAAAGCTGCTGCCTATGTTTGATTCCGGATTAATTTCCGCAATGCTTACCCCCTTATTTATTGCTTCCATTATGGTAAAGTAATTATTCGGGATTTTCCAATATACAGTTTCGCCTAAAGTATTTTCAATGTCTTCAATTTTAATTTCGTCATTTTCCATGTATCTGTTAACGATAATTTTAACTTTTTGAGGCGGATATTTTCTTGAGTGGAACAAATTCAAGCAGCGCTGAGCGTTTCTTATCGCAGGAATATTCACAATCGTGGTGAACAATATCCAGTCAGAAGCATCAAGAATTTTGAGCGAAAGCGGGTCAATACTTGATGACATATCAATAACAATATACGGAAAAACTTTTTTTAAAGCTTTGAATAATTCCGTTATTTGCTGTGGAGTTATGCTTCCGGATTGTTCTATATAACTCGGGTCGGATAAAATATACAGAGAAGTGTCTTTGTATTTTTCAAATCCTTTTATAAAAATTTGTTCTTCTTTATCAATCAGTCTCTGTATAACATAATTAACATCAAATGGCGGATTCAGGTTAAGGAAAGTAGAAATATCTCCCAGCTGGAGGTTCAAATCCACTAATGCTACTTTATCCTTTGTAACCCTTGCAAGTTCAGACGCCAGATTGATAGCAATAGTAGTTTTTCCTATACCACCTTTGTTTGAATAAACCGTTATAATTTTTGACTGCGAATTTTCCTCCTCCGGTGCAATACTTGCAAGCATTGTGAGTACACGGATAAGATCATCTTTCAAAACAGGTTTTGGTAAAAATTCTTTTGCACCCATCCGCAATGCACGAATTATTGTGTTTGTGGAATAGTTTACTGAAGTGATAATAATTTTAGAAGTACAAAGCTTTAAATTTTCTGCCACTTCCTGCAATTCAGGCAGCTCTTCTGAAATATCCATTATCACAATCGGACTGGAAGCTTGTTTTATATCTTCATAGCCTTTTTTATAATCTTCGTATAATTTAATTTCGTTAATAAATTCCAAATCGGAAACAAACGATTTTATAATCTCTCTCGATTGTTCATTTTTATCTAAAACAAAAACTGTAGAATTGTTTTGCATAAGCACCCTCTCTAACTTCTCTAATATACATCAAATTTAAGATAAGGACAATCCATCACTTGTTATTAAACAGAGGATATATTGAACCTACAACCCAGAATAACCAATATACATTTATTTAGGAAAGACCATTTTGAAGCTCCGGCTAATCTTCATATTAGGCAAATTTACCCAATGACTCACCTCTTCATATTACTTAATCTTTTATTTGACTAAAAATCATGTTTTGTATAGCATGAGTACATCATAAGTAAAATTAGCTGAAAAGGAAATAGAACAATGAGACGTACACTAGAAGGAACAAAGATTAAAAGACAGCACGTGAGCGGTTTCAGAGCAAGAATGTCAACTCCTGGCGGTCAGGAAGTTTTGAACAGACGCCGTGCAAAAGGCAGACATCAAATAGCAATCTCCGGCAGCAAAAGAGCCTAAGAGATATTAAAAGTTTGTAAAAGGGGCTGCTTAATTCCCCCTGAATTTGTAATATTATAAAAAAAGATTTGCAATTCTTGTGAATCTTTTTTTATGCCTGAATAATATATCTTCTCAATCAGGAATAATTAAATCTAAAGAATTTCTTTACTTTTTACATATAAATAACAGCTTGAAATAAATTTAATAAACAGGTACAATTGTATTATTAAGAGGCTTGGCAAATTTCTAAAGTTCGTTAAAAGACAGAGAAGAGAGAAAAATGGATGCACTCAAAGAAGTGAATAGATTAATCAATATAGGATTTACGCTTCACGAAGCGGGTAAACTTGATAGTGCCGAAAATGCTTATCAGGAAGCGCTTACACTTGATAGCGAAAATGCAGAAGTTTACAATCTTTTAGGTGTTTTAAAGCTCCAGCAGAACGATGTCATTTCTGCCATAAACTGGATTGAAAAAGCGATTGAAAAAAAGCCGGAAGCTTATTTTTATGAAACACTTTTTCAAGCGTATGTAAGAGCAGGACTTTACAAGCAAATTGTTAAACGTGAAGATGAAGTATTAAAACTGTTTCCGGAAAATTTTTCGCTGCTTTTTAATATTGCGCTTGCCAACACAAAAGTTAAAAATACAAAATCCGCAATAAAGTTTTATGATAAAGCACTAAAAATTAACCCAGGCTCATATGATGCCTGGTTCAATCTTTCGCATTTGTACAGCGTAGAGGCTGAAACGGAAAATGCAGTTTCTGCTCTAAAAGTTTGCAAAAAAATACGCCCTAATGACATTGATGTAGATTACTTTCTAAGTCTTGCATACATGCGCACAAAGAATTATGACAAGGGGCTCAAGCTTTTTGAAACAAGGTTGTGCAGAGAAACCGCTATAGCACTGCAAAACAAAACTTACCCCAACAAAGCTACCAGAGAAAATTTGTGGAAAGGCGAAAATATTAAAAACAAAACTATT
>CALUSZ010000119.1 GCA_944323495.1 Candidatus Gastranaerophilales bacterium | reverse complement strand
ATGACGCTATCAAGCAATTCGCTGCAGCTGTTGATTCTGCTTATGCAAACCTTTATACAAGAGCAGGCCACTATCTTGATGATGAAGGCGATGCTATAACATTGACTCCTGCGCTTGCAAAAGATATCTTTGCATATATGCAGGCTAAATTCCAAAGAGGTGACGGCAAGGGTCATACAAACTGGATTGACGGCTCTATGGTATGTGTTATCCCTCCTGAATACCAATTCTATTTAGGCCAGCTTGATGAATTGAAATATACGGAAACTGGTAAAAGTGAAATCCAAAAAGGTTATATCGGTCATCTTTGCGGGTGGGAAATCCTTGTTTCTAATAACATTGCACAGCCTGAAGACGGCGTATTCTATCCTCTCTTCGGTGTTAAAGACAAAACCCTTGCAGGCGGTATTTCATCAGATTTGAATACTGTTTTCTATACTCCTGAAAAGAACTTTAATACCTGCTACAAAGGTTACGGCTTGTTTGGCGTTGGCGCTCCGCGTGCTGATTACTTAGGAACAGTTAAAGTTTCTGCTCCGCTTGCTATTACTATACCGTCAGGTTCTTAATTATGAAAGGAAAAATTTATGGCTAGAGATATTGTTAATGTTCAATACCCGACTTTGGATCATACAGAATCGGTTGCTAATATCGGGATTACTAAAACAACCGTAACACAAGCTAACGGAGTAACTATTCCAGATGCTTTTTCTAACAAAAACAACTCTTTATTTATTGTGATTGATACAACAGCTTCTGCTAAATCATCACTTACCGTAAAAGCAGGAGATGCTTATCCTAACTCTATGCTGGGAGATATTTCTATCGAGCTGCCAGTTGGTGTATCTGCTATTCAAATCCAGGATTTATCCAGATTTGAAAAAGCAGACGGCTCTATAGATTTGGATTTTGCATCAGGGTTTACCGGAACAATTTTTGCAATCGCAAAATGGGCCGGAGTTAGAGAAGTTGAATAACTTCGCGGGGAAGCTTTTGCTTCCCCTGTTTTTTGGTAGCGTGATTCGTGATTCGTGAATGGTGATTCGTGGTTATAAAAATTCTTTATTGAACTTTGTTTATTTGTGGAATTCTTAAATCTTTTCGCCCTCTACTAACAGGAAAGGGCAGAATTTCAAGTTGAGCCCAGGCGAAACTTAGAAATTCGGGTGAGGAAGGGGTAAATGGAACCGATTGAGCGTAAGACTTCTAAATTCCCTGTCATTGCTTGTTAATGTCATAGTAATTACTCCTTTTTTATTTTAAGTAAAATGTAACTAATTACTTGACACATGTACAGCAATGACGCCACACAGCCTGTGAGTCAGGCATTGCCAGACAAAAATATTAAAATGTAATAAAATATACTGATGAATTACAACAGATTATTTATTCCAAATTTTTATAGCTTCTAGGTTAGAACAGTTATCAAGATTAATCCTTTGCAAATAACATATATCCGGCATTTGTATAGCTTGCAGGTTTAATTTTTCCGATTTGGACCCAGTATCTTATTGTAGATATAGGAACACCTTTGTATTTTGAATATTTAGAAATTGTTAGTAATTCTGATTGTATATCTATATTCTCAACCTCAAACATATTTATCGCTATTTTCATTGAGCGATTTAGAATCCTTAGCATGAATTTGATATATGCTTCTTCATTGTTTTTTGTTTGATATTTCTCAATAGCAGCAAGATATTTCTTTCTATCTGTCGGACGAACAATTATAGGTGCATAACCATATTGTAAAAGTAATGCATTCATTAATAATCTTGCAGTTCTTCCATTCCCATCAGTAAACGGGTGAACTGATACAAATTTAAAATGTGCAATTATTGCAGTTATTGGCTCATTATTAATATTTTTAGACAACCATTTGTAAAAATCTTCCATTAATTCAGGGACTTTTAAAGGATTAGGCAAAATTGTATTTGAACCGGAAATCCGAACCCGGCAATTCCTATAAAAGCCTGCATTTGTATCATCTAAACCGATTAGTATAGTTTTATGTATATCCAGAACAGCCTTTTCGTCTAAATCAAAGCCGCTTTCAAGCAACTCCAATATTTTACAGAAAGCTTTTGCATGATTTACAGCCTCAATATAATTTTTTAATGGTTTAGACGAAGATGTAAGATTTTCTTCAATTACCAGTTGTGTTTCTTTTCGTGTAAGAGTATTACCTTCAATTGCGTTAGAAGTATATGCAAGTTCTGTTTTTAACCACTTGTAATATTCAGTTTTATTATTCTTATCTTTTAAAATTTTGATAAGTTTAGCTCGGTTTGTTTCAATTTCAGATAATAATTTTTGCATATTACTCTATACTTTATAGTTTACTTATTTTAAAAGCATAAAGTATGAAGTAAAAAAAGTCAATAGGGGGTGTGATTCGTGAGTCGTGAATGGTGATTCGTGGTTATAAAAATTCCTTATTGAGCTTTGTTTATTTGTGGAATTATTAAATCTTTTCGCCCTCTCCTCTTAGGAGAGGGCAGAATTTCAAGTTGAGTGTAAACGAAACTTAGAAATTCGGGTGAGGTGTAAATTATGAAAAATATTTAATTGAATTTAACATGGTTTGTCAGTTTAGCGTAGCACTTATCAATTTGGCATCATTGCGAGGACGATTAGTCCGAAGCAATCCAGCCTTTTATTAACAGTTGTTTGAGACTTGAATAATATCTATAAAAAGGAGGTTTTATGATTAAGATTAATTATTTACCTACGGGTAATATTTTTGTTCTGCCGGAAAAAGAGGCAGAAGAGTTGAAAAAGAAAGCGCCGAATGAATATAAAATCATTGAGAAAAACGGAAGGAAGGTTAAAGATAATCCGAAACCGTCAAAGCAAAGTACGGATAAGTCTATATTAGCGTTGGTTTTGGATATAGAAGCCGAAAATAAGAGGAGGAAAAAGTGAAAACTTTACAAAATTTTTTGAATGATTTAGGCGCAAGAGAATCCGGCGGGAATTATCAGGCATTTAATAAATACGGTTACGCCGGGAAATACCAGATGGGAGAAGCGGCGCTCATTGATTGCGGGTATTATAAGAAACCCTCAAGAATCTATAACAACGACTGGAGCGGTGAGTTTACGGGAAAAGACGGGGTTTATTCGATAAAAGATTTTCTTAATAACCAGAAGGCGCAAGAGAATGCTCAAATAATTTTTAAGAAAAAGCAATGGGGGTATTTAAAGGCTCTTGGAGCAGATAAATATGCAGGAAAAATTATTAACGGGTATGAAATTACTCCTTCCGGACTGTTAGCAGGTGCGCACCTGAAAGGTGCCGGGGCTGTTATTGAATATTTAAAAAGCGGAGGGAAAAATAACCCCAAAGACGGATTTGGAACATCTGTCGAAAGCTATATTAGAAAGTTTGCAGGATACGATGTATCCTCTATTTGTTTATAAAGGAGAATTTTATGACATTAACTTTATTAGATTTGTATAACTCAACCGCAACACAGGAATGGTCTATGTACGATAATGATGCGGCTTCTGATGCGGAATTTGAACAATCACTTGTGCTTGCAATAAATAAGGCGGTACAGGAGATACTCTATTCTTACCCGTTCGGGTTTAGAGACAGGACTCATATAATTTTTACCGCTCCGAATATTAATTCTTATGACCTGCCAACGGGTTTAATCAAGCAAAATAGCGCCGGAAAGTATTCGGTAAAATTAGGCTCAAAACAGCTTGAATTTATCGAGAATCCGGATTCTATAGAAATTAAACCCGGAACACCTGAAGGGTTTTATATCAAAAACAATAAAATTATATTTAATCCTGTACCGGAAGCGCAGTCAATTGTTACTATTGATTATACAACGTTAGCAATAGGCGAAAATGCTTCAGGAGAAGAAATTTACGCTCTTAAAAACGGCAGTGATATAGTAACTGTACCGGAACATTTGGAAGAGCTTTTGAAAAACGCAATAATCTCAAGAACTATGCTGAATTCTATAGCGTCTGAAGGTGATGAAAATTTTTCTGCCTACAAAAAGCAATCTGAAACTGCGTATAGATTGTTAATTAAATATGCAAAGGGGGTGGGGCTGGATAAAGTTATAAAATTTTAATCATTATAGTATAATAATTTATATGGAAAAGAGAATTAGAATTAATATATTGGGTTTAAGATTAGTATTTAAAACCCCTTTTGCAATAAAAAATAATAAGATACTGCTTATCAAAAATGGAAAAACAAAACGCTTGTTTTTCGTAAGAGGGCTTAAGGTTAATTATTACGGTGCAGGTAACAGGATTGAATTTTACGAAAATGTTCCTAAAATGCAAAACGTACAGATTTGTTTCGGAGAAAATTGCAGAGTTAAAATATGTGACTCCAAATATATAATTAAAAATTTGGACATAAATGCAAGAGCAGAAAATGTTTCTGTAAATATCGGTAAAGATTTTTCTATAGAATCAGGCTGTTTTGATTTTCACGGAGAGCCAAATCTAAATATTAATATTGGTAATGACTGCCAATTTGGCTGTAATATAAGGCTGGTTCCTGCTGACGGGCATACTATTTATAATAACGATAACAATATGATTTTAAACCGGCCAAAGGATATTAATATCGGAGATCATGTCTGGCTTTGCAGGAATGTATCAGTCTTAAAGGGGGTTAATATTCCGGATAACTGTGTTGCAGGTCTGGGGAGTATTATAACAAAAGCTTTTGACAAAACAAATAGTCTTATAGCAGGGACTCCGGCAAGAATAATTGAGTCTGAACGATATAAAAATATTGATTGGACAAGGTGCCCAAATAGAATGTTTTCTGAATGTAACACAATACCTATAGAATAAAAAAAACTCCCGGGAAAAGGGAGTAAAACTTAAAGTAAGATGTAAGATTATATAAGAGAGTGTTTATGTGGATTCAGTGATTAAGCGATGAAGTTTCTTCCAAATCTGTTAGCACCATAGAAGAAAGATTCTTGCATAACCTGTTGAAGGCTTCTTTTTCTAACTGCTCTGTTTCTTCCAACCTGAGTGTTAGCAATGTCCTCAACAGACTTTTGGTAGCAAGAAGTTACAAGAGAGTGAAGAT
>CALUSZ010000118.1 GCA_944323495.1 Candidatus Gastranaerophilales bacterium | reverse complement strand
AAAGACGGCGGTCTCTGGTACAAAATGTACGGAACATTTGAAAATCTGAATATGAACGTAAGCGGCCTCGGAAGAGTAGGAAACAATGCTTACGGTGCATTAATCGGTGCTGACTTCGGATTAAAAGAACTGAAAAATGGCTGGAAGTTTATGCCGACAGCTTACGTCGGTTATAATGGTGCACACCAGGCTTACCCTGGAATCGGTGCTTACCAGAACGGCGGTCAGGCTGGTTTCTTAGGAACTTGGTATAAAAATAACTTTATCTTAGGCGGTTTGGTATACGGCGGCGTTTACGAAAACAGTATGGATGTTGGCGGACATACTGATAATGCATTCAACTACTTTGCTGGTGCTGCAACAAAATTCGCTTACAACTGGAGATTCCACAGAGACTGGGTATTACAGCCTAACTTAATGGCTGCATACAACTTCTTTGGTCAGCAAAACTGGCATTCAGACTATGGTCAGATGGGCATGATGGCAGGAATGCTGAACGGTGTTAACCTTGCTCCTGGTGTAAACTTAATCTGGGAAAAAGAAACTTTCAGCATCTACGGTACATTACAGTATATGTATAACTTAAACGGTGCTGTAGGCGGTCGTGCAGGAAACGTCGGTCTTCCACAGGTTGAAATGGAAAGAGGCTACATTCAGTACGGTCTTGGTTTCACGAAGAGATGGGGCGACAGATTCTCCGGATATCTACAAGCTGTTCTTAGAAATGCAGGCCGAACCGGTGTAGGCTTCCAGCTCGGATTTAATTTCCTTCTCGGAAAATAGAATTTATTTAATAAAGGGCGGCGATTGAAAATCGCCGCCCTTTATTTCTAAATTAAAATATCTTGTTTTAACTGTTTCTTTGCATCCTTGATGCTTATTTTTTGTGGTTTTTTATTCATAAATTTTGTTGGATTTGTTCTTATTTCCAAAAAGCACGGATTTTTTTGAGAAATATCTATCAGTTTATCAAAATCTTTTCCGCTGAAAATGTATAAATAAGATTTATGTCTGTTTTTGCGGGTAATAATAGAGATAAAATCATCAGACGGGTATTCTTTGAGTTCTTGCTTAAATTCTTTTATTTTGTGATGATGACCTTTGACTCTGATAAATTTACCAAAATTCGGGGTATTTGTTTGTAGATTTATTTGCATTTTTAATCCTTTTTTTTAGCCGCTAATAAGGGATAGGCAGTTTGAATCATTGAAGGCTTGCAAAGATGGATTTATTTGAATTGCAGTAGAGTAATCTTTTCTGAATCCTTCGGTGTCGCCAAGTTCTTTCCTTATTGCAGCGCGATAGAAATATGCATCAGCATACTTGGAGTTGTTTTCTATAGCTTTATTCAAATCTGCAATTGCCCCCTGCAAATCTCTAAGCACACATTTTTGAAGCCCTCTTATGTAATAGCTTTCCGCAAGTTTGATATTTGTTGTCGGGTTCTTTTTAATTGCCGTTGTTGTGATTACCGGAGCATTAGGAGCTTGTACAGTCGCAACGCCAGCGCTTATAGTATTTGCAGCAAGTTTCGGCTCTTCAGTCTGCTTAGGTGTAACGATTGTTGTTACGTTTGCCTGTTGTTGAACCGGCTGTTTTGCAATTACTGGTTCTTTCTTTGGAGCAGGATTGTATGCTATCTGCGGTTTGATTTCCTGCTGTTTTGCAACCGGTTTTATTTCTTCCCTTAATTCCGATTTTTTTTCTACCTGCTGCGTAACTTGTTTTACAGGATTTTTAATCTCTGCACTTGCGACCTGAACTGTTTCTGATTTTGCAGCCGGCGCAGTCTGTGTAAATTCAGGAACAACCCCTCTAACGGTAGGAATTGCTGCTATGTAGCTTTCATTAGACAATAGCGGTTTTACATTCTTGATAAATGTTTGTGTTTCCGCAAGCGCAATTGCCTGATCCAAATCTATTGCGGCCCCTTCGTTATCAAAATAAAGTTTTTTCAAACGCCCCCTGTTTGCATATGCAATACTGTCTTTCGGGTTTAGTGCAATTGCCTGTGTATAATCGCTCAGTGCGCCTACATTAAAATTCATTCTCTTTTTAACAACACCCCTGTTATTAAAAGCTTCGGCGTCTTTTGGGTTTAGTTCAATTGCTATATTGTAATCCTCTAAAGCACCCTGATTGTCATCGAGCATATATTTTAAATTTGCACGGTTATAATAAACGTCAGAATAATTTTTGTTAATAGAAATTGCCTTGGCATAATCTTCCATAGCACCTTCTATATCATTGAGTGCAACTTTTAAAACGCCTCTGTTATTATATGCGTATGCAAAGTTTTTATTAATTGCAATCGCCTTGTTATAGTCTGCCATTGCGCCATTAAGATCATTGACGAGCTGTTTTATATATCCTCTGTTTAAGTACAGTTCCGGATTATTAGGACTAAGTTCAATTGCCTTATCAAAATCCTGAATAGCCCCCTGTATATCCTGCTTCAAAAACTTCATAGAAGCCCTGTTAGAGTATGCCAGAGATGCATTCGGGTTCTCCTGAATTTGTCTTGAGTAGCTTTCTATAGATTTATCGATAGGAGTTTCAGCAAAAGCAGAACTGTTAATGCTTAACAGTACTATTGCTGCAAGTATCAAACCAATTTTTTTCACGATACGTACTCCTTCATCAAGTTGGGTTCAGATAAATTTTAACACATAATAAATCTATATCAACAGAATGTAAATAAATATATACACACGGTTATATCTGAAAGAATTAAGTTTATTTTTGATAATTTTGTGCTATATTAAAAAAGGATTCAAGCCGATGTGGCTCAGGTGGTAGAGCAATTGATTCGTAATCAATAGGTCGGGAGTTCGAGTCTCCCCATCGGCAGTTACTTTTTCTTTACTAAAAAGAAAAAGTAACCAAAAAGAAAAGAACCACTTTTTATTAAATTATAAGACTGCTAATTTAAAGTGGAGGATTTTCTTAACAGACAAAAAACAAACCATAGGGTTTGTTTTTTTGAACTATAGGTGAAAAAGTAACCAAAAAGAAAAGAATCACTTTTTCATTAGTATTAAAACTACAAGTTTACTGTAAACAGTTTTAAAAAATGTCGGTCGGGTTTTCCAACCCGACAATAACTTAAATCGGGAGGGTGTATGAAGGTTTTATTAGTTAACGGAAGTTCTCACAAAAATGGCTGCACATTTACTGCTTTGAGTGAAGCTGCTAAAACCTTAAATGAAGAAGGAATTGAAACAGAAATTTTTCAGTTAGGCAACTGCGAAATCCGTGATTGCTGCGGCTGCGGTGCATGCAGAAACGGACTCGGAAAATGTGTTTTTGAAGACGGATTGGTTAACGAGTTTATTGAAAAGGCTAAATCTTCAGACGGATTTATTTTCGGGACACCTGTTTATTTTGCGCATCCGTCCGGAAGAATTCTTTCATTCCTTGACAGAGCTTTTTATGCCGGCGGTTAT
>CALUSZ010000117.1 GCA_944323495.1 Candidatus Gastranaerophilales bacterium | reverse complement strand
AGATACAATAACAAACGCTATTATGAAGTTTGCTGCGACTCATATGAAATTTATTATCGGAGTTATAGTCAACCTGCTTTTAATATGGGGTTTTTGTAAGCTTATCGATATTTTAGGCAGAAAGATTGTATTCCGCTTAAGAGCAAGGAATTCTGATTCTCCTCTTGTAAACCTGATGCCTGTTTTGAATAGGATAGCCAAAGCTATTATTGTGTTTATCTTGCTTGCAGGATTTTTACAAAGTTTTGGTTACAATGTCGCTTCTCTTATTGCAGGTTTCGGAATCACAGGTTTGGCAGTAGGTTTTGCTGCTAAAGAAGCTATCGGGAATATTTTCGGTTCATTCGGACTTTTAGCGGACAGGGTTTATAAAATAGGCGAGTATATCAAATTCAACGGCTATGAAGGCACTGTTGAAAATATTAATCTTCGCTCAACTACTGTAAGAAGCCTTGAAGGCTTTGCAATAAATGTACCGAATAACCTTCTTGCAAACGAAGAGATTACGAATGTTTCGCAGACAGACCGAAGAAGGATTGATTTGACTGTCGATATTGAATACGGAACTTCTAACGAAAAAATTGACAGAGCTCTGGAAATCTTAAGAGAGATAGCAAGAGAGGATGAAACTATTTTAGAAGGCGAGCTTGCGTTTATTGAAAACCTTGCGCCGAGCTCTATTGCCCTAAGGCTGGTATGCTACACTACAAGAGCTGCATGGTCTGATTATGTTCAGGAAAAAAGTGTAGTAATAAGAAAAATCATTCACCGCTACCGTGAAGAAGGAATTGAATTCGCATTCCCGTCTACGAGTATATATATGGCAGATAGTAATTCTTAACCCAATTCTTTATATTTGTTCGCAATATAGGCAATGGTTTTGGGGAAATACTGCTGTAAAAAGATTGTTCTTGAGCCGATATCTTTCCATTTAGCAGGGGTATTTATTATTAAATTAGCTTCTGCTGTTGTTTCACTAAGGCCGTTTGCCATCAGATATCTTAAAAAATAGCCTGCCTGCCGGACTGCTATATCCGGTACATTTGTTGTAAACAGCGCCTTTTCATATTCATAAATGTTTTTCAAGGCATTGTCTTCTTTAAGATTTAATGCTCTGGCTTTTTCATGCCCGATTTCATGCTCAAATACCGACAGCAGGATATTATCTTTTCCTATTCTTATACCTTTACCCACGCTTTCAGCAGTATCATTATTGGTATCTGATATAAGTGTATACACATTTGAATTTTTTAGAGCAAACCATTCTTCGCCGGATAAACCTTTTAAAACTTTGATAAATTTTTTATCTACTGTATATTTATCAATGATTTTTTTCTCAATTGCGATATCACCCAGCGTAATCTCGCCTGCTGTAAGTTTTCTGCAGGTGGTAGTATTTTGTTTACATTGGCGGATTTCTTCTGCTAAATTCTTATAATCTTCTTTTGTGAAATCCTTTAATTTATATTCTGCTGCTTCATTATTTCCATCCAGTTTCTCAATTCTTACCTTGTTTTCATCAAAAACAATATCATAATTTATCCCATCTGTTGAGGATTGAAAATGGTTTTCAGATAAGACTTTAAATTTTTTAGTTGTTTCATATAAAACTTTTCCGTTTTCATCAGTTATTTTATAGTAAAAATACCGGTTGCCTTTCTTATCATTTGCGAAAATATAATCAGTAACTGTTCCATCAGGTGAGGTTAGATGTTTTTCAATATGCCCGCCTTTCTTTCTGTCAAATTCTGCTAAACCGCTTTTGTAAATCTTTCCATCTTCTGTAATCTCGGTGTTTTCAAATTCGCCCCTGATTTTGCTTTCATTATATCCGCTTTTTCTGATAAAAGTGCCATCATTTAAGTCAAAAGTTTCAAATTCGGCTCCGAGAAGCTTGTTACTATCAAGAAAAGCGTTTTTATTTTCCTTGTTTTTCTTTGGAGTTAATATCGTAACAGAATGATTTTTTAAGTTATAAAGCATGTTGTTATTTTCAAATGTAATAAGTTCAGCTGTTATCGGGTCAAACCGGAATATTGTATCATTATCAGCTCCCCATTTAGCGGTTCGCATGATTATATACGGTTCGTGGTATGAGTTAGCACATTCATGCAATTCATCAAAATCTATATTAAACTTTTCTTTAACATAACTTACTTTATCAAGCAGCTTAGAGGCAAACAGCTCTCCGTATCTGTTATTTAATTCTCTTCTTCTCTTTGGAAGTACTCCGTATTTTTTTAAATGCATAAGCATAGATACAGCTTCATCCATATTGCGTGAATTTCTCATAATATCTGCAAACCAGACATTCCCGCATTCTTCAGGATTTCCCAGACCGTAGTTTAAAAGCTCAATTTTAAACTCCAAATCTTTTTGATTATCGACAGTTTTATGTACACCGCTAAAAATAAACTCATCTCCAAGCTTTTCTTTTATCTCATCTTTTCTCTGAAGCATATAGTCAAAAAATTTGGCCGAATTTATATCAATAAAATATAAAGAGTTACAAAGAGAGCCAAAAAGTTCGTTACTATCAATAATTTTTGCAATACATTGAATATTGTAATCATTCAACGGAATATGATTTAAAATATTTCGATTATTTTCATTTAAGTTTACTTTTTTCTTTTCAATTTCAGCTTTCAAATTCTGAAACTCATCTTCTGTTAATTCTTTTATAGGTTTGTTAGATATTTTATCCCTTTCATCCCTTTTGCCATTTTCCCCCTTTAAGCCGGCAGCTACCCCGCAAAGACCTAATGCAGCAATTGTCCCTGCAGTTTGCGGCGAGGTAAAAAAACTGTCATTAGTTTTTTTATCAGAAAAACTTCCGGCCGCTGTAAGTCCGCCTGCTGTAATTAGCATAGCAATGCCGCTGTTTCTAATTGCTTTCCATGGATTTATATTCGGATTAAATTTTATATTCATACAAGACCTTCACCTGATTTTATAACACTCAAACAATAAAAATTTTGACCATAATAAAAAGTATTTTTACAAATATTTACATTGGGCATTAATTTTGATTAAATT
>CALUSZ010000116.1 GCA_944323495.1 Candidatus Gastranaerophilales bacterium | reverse complement strand
TAATAAGGAGGTCAAATGGGCAAAATCGAAATTACACACGAAATTGAAGAAAAATGTTGTGTACACCGCGGGGTAAAAGGTGTTCCCGCTCCAATCCCTCAAGAAGGCGAATGGACTAAATGTAAAGAAATTAAAGATATTTCAGGTTTAACACACGGCTGTGGCTGCTGTGCTCCTCAACAGGGAACCTGCAAACTTACTTTAAACGTTAAAGACGGAGTTATTCAAGAAGCATTAGTTGAAACTCTCGGCTGTTCAGGCATGACTCACTCTGCTGCTATGGCCGGTGAAATATTACCTGGTAAAACTATTCTTGAAGCTTTAAACACAGACCTTGTTTGTGACGCAATCAACGTTGCTATGAGAGAATTATTCTTACAAATCGTATATGGAAGAACTCAAACAGCTTTCTCTGAAAACGGACTTCCGATAGGTGCCGGTCTTGAAGACTTAGGAAAAGGTCTGCGTTCACAAGTTGGTACTATCCACTCTACTAAAGAAAAAGGTGTAAGATACCTTGAACTTGCTGAAGGTTATATCTTGGAACTTGGTCTTGACAAAAACGATGAAGTTATCGGATACAAATTCGTAAACCTTGGTAAAGTTATGGACGCAATTAAATCCGGCGTTGATCCTAAGGAAGCTTACGAAAAGAATATCGGAACTTACGGCAGATTTGCTGATGCTGTTAAGACAATCGACCCTCGTAAAAAATAGGGATAAAAAATAAGTAAAACAAATAGAAATAAAAAGGGAAATAAATTATGACAGTAAAATTTGAAGGACAAGACAGGCGCGAAGCTACTCTTAAAAAAGTTTTACCGGAATACGGTTTCAAATCTTTGGAAGATGCTCGCGAATTATGCTTATCAAAAGGCATTGATGTAGATGCTATTGTTAAAGGTATTCAGCCTATCGCGTTCGATAACGCTTCTTGGGCTTACACTTTAGGCTGCGCTATTGCAATTAAAAAAGGTATCAAAACAGCTGCTGAAGCTGCTGAAGCTATCGGCTTAGGTTTACAGGCTTTTGCGGTACCGGGTTCTGTTGGTGACACAAGAAAAGTTGGTTTAGGCCATGGTAACTTAGCTGCTATGTTATTAAGAGAAGAAACTGACTGCTTCTGCTTCTTAGCTGGTCACGAATCTTTTGCGGCTGCAGAAGGTGCTATTGGTATTGCAAGAAACGCTAACAAAGTTAGAAAATCACCTTTAAGAGTTATCTTGAACGGGCTTGGAAAAGACGCTGCTTATCTTATTGCCAGAATCAACGGATTTACTCATGTTGAAACAGAATATAACTATAAGACAGGCGAATTAAAAGTTGTTAAAGAAACTCCGTTCTCAGAAGGCGAAAGAGCTAAAGTAAAATGCTACGGCGCTGATGATGTTAACGAAGGTGTTGCAATTATGATTAAAGAAGGCGTTGATGTTTCTATTACAGGTAACTCAACTAACCCGACAAGATTCCAACACCCTGTCGCCGGTACTTACAAAAAATGGTGCTGGGAAAACGGAAGAAAATACTTCTCAGTAGCATCAGGAGGCGGTACAGGACGTACACTTCACCCTGATAACGTTGCTGCCGGCCCTGCTTCTTACGGTATGACAGATACTATGGGAAGAATGCACGGTGATGCTCAGTTTGCAGGTTCTTCTTCTGTTCCTGCTCACGTTGAAATGATGGGCGTTATCGGTATGGGTAATAACCCGATGGTAGGTGCTACTGTTGCAGTTGCTGTTGCAGTTGAAAATGCTATGAAAGGTTAATTTATATAATAAAAAAATAGTCGGCGGATTAAAAAATCCGCCGACTATTTTATTTTTATCCATAAATCTTATATGAGCACAGAAAAACCTCTTTTTAATCCGTTTTCTTCTGCTTTTTGATTCGCTATTATATTATTTACAATATTCTTTTTAAACTCATCTGCTCTTTTCATATCTTTGTAATCAAAGCTTGAAGTTATACTGCCTGAATTAACAAGCACACGGCTGTCTTTTTGTGCAATTTTTACATTTCTGCCAAATTGTTTTGCGATTGTATTTATCTCTGCATTAGCTCTATTAAGCATTGCTTCTACATACCCGTCAACTTTGCCTACGGTTCTTACTCTGTTTAAATAATTTACGTTCATAATAATTTCTCCTTTGTTAATCAAACAAAAACCCGTAAAAATTTTTTTTGCCGGTTATTTATTAAATTCTTCAAAAGTGTTTTTTATAACCTCATAACCTTTAATTAAGGTTTTGTAATCCACTTTTTCAGCTGCTGAGTGCATATTATAAACGTCTGCTGTTCCGACCAGAACCGGCATAAAAGTTTCGCCTTTAGAATTTTTATTGTGGCAGTATATATGAGTTTCAGCTCCTGCGTGGAAAGATGAAATGTCATTTTTTATACCGGCTCTTTCGCAAGCTCTTGTATGAGCTTTTTCAATCCTGTCATCCTCAGCCCTTTCAAACGGCAGAAGATGAACTTCGAATTCTATCTCAGCTTCTGCAAGTCCTTTATATTTTTCATTAAATTTATCAACGATAGACTGCATAAGGTCTTTAAGCTCATTTTCTTTTTCAACACTTGCGCTTCTGATTGAATAAGACGCCATACCAAGAGTGTTAATAATATTTGTAGAAGTTTTTTTCATAACCTCCCTTATGTAATCATTGGTTTTAATCCCTTTTTCGACTATAGAAGCGACAGAATTTTGAATACCACCGGCTACAATTGCACCAATATTGCAAGAAGTTATAACTCCAGTTTCATCTGTATAATAAGCGCCTTGAGGGAATTCTGCAATAAGTTCCGCAATAAGTTTTGCTGCATTTAGCCTTGTTTTATCGCCGATATCAATTCCCGAATGTCCGCCTTTTAGGGCTTTTACAGTAATCTTTGCGTTCGTATAACTAGCTCCTGAAATCTGCAACTGTCCTAATTTATCAGCATCACATACAAGAACATATTTTGACTTAATTTTACCAAACTCAACATGTTCAATCCCGCTCATGCCGGATTCTTCATCACGGGTAAACGTAATCTCAAGCCCGCCGCCTGCATTAACTATTCCTTCTTTTATATCTTTAGCCAATTTTAAAGCACAAGCCACACCCGCTTTATCATCAGCACCTAAAGTTCTTCCCTCTGCCTTTATAAAATCACCGTCCAAAAAAATATTAACAGGGCTGTCATCTCCAACAACGTCCATATGAGAAGATAACATCAAAGGTTCTTTTGAACTATCAGCTGCCGGAATATTTATATAAACATTACCATAATCATCTTTTCGTCCGTCTATTCCATTTGCCTTA
Source organism: Candidatus Gastranaerophilales bacterium (assembly GCA_944323495.1). Next base: position 3,210 of record CALUSZ010000116.1, on the reverse strand, counting down.
CAGAAATTAAGTATCCATTCTATTACCCTATCCTCCTTTAAAGATGGAGAAGGTATTGATACCAGATTACAAAAAATATCTAAAACATCATTTTCTTTTCTTAATTCATCTAATCCCATAATTACCTCCTAGCTTCCGCGAAAGAAGCGTCTACTTGTACCCTCACCGCCAATTCTTACATTTACAGGTCTTAAACATTTGGGACATCTGCCGACATAAGCAGTACCTTCCTTATTTTTATAAAGTCTCCCATAAACATGGCAGCATTCAAACCAAATACCTAAAAAACTTCTTTTGGGCCTATTTTCTTCTTCCACTTTTTTTACTACCTTTTATTTTTACCTGCTGTTGTTTTGGTACAGAAGATTCTGTTATTACAACTTCCTTTTTTACAGGCTTAAAAACACTCTCTGTAAGTGTATTTAAATAAGAATCACCTAAATGTGCATAATCAAAAATTATCAACCCATTTAAGTTATATCTTCTTGCAGCATGAATTTGTTTCATCAAATCAGAATTAGAACCGTTCATAAAGGTTACAAACAAACCCGCATATAATTTTGTACTCGCGGATTTATTTCTCAAAACCTCTTCCATCAAATTCATTGCAGTTCTATCATCACAAGTCAAAAACAGGGAAGTAAAGCCGTCAACAAAATTATTCATTGACCAATTTTTCCAATCCTGCATCTTCGTATTCATTGCAAGCACTCGGTTAGGGAAAATAACAGTTGTAAGCATTACATTATGATATCTGCAAAGCGTACTTGTTTTTCTTACAAAATTAGTTATTTTATTGCAACGATAAAATTTCCATTGATACCATAGAGAATCAGAAGTTGTTAATAAAATCGGGTCAACACCATACATACTTTTGAATTCATTTCGGGCATATTTTGTATACCCCCAATTAGAGGCTTCATAACCAAGAAACCCAACATCCATGGATTGCGGATATCTTATATAATCAAGATTAATCCCGTCTGGTTTATATCTGGTTATAATTTCACAAAGGAGTTCATGCAAAAATGTTTGAACTTCCGGATTTGCAGGATCTATAAAATATCCGTTATGTTCTGATACTGAATATGGAATATCCGTCATATCAGCATTTTTTTTCTGTCTGTTTGTCCAATCAGGTCTTTTGGCAAGAATATATTCTGGATTCGTTTCCGGAGGTTTATTTCCTGCATAAAAAGTTTCAAACCAGATATGTACTTTTATATTCCGTTTATGCGCTTCATTAATCCATATTTTCAAAGGATCAAATCCCGCATAATCCTCATTTTGCTTGATAAAACCATATTTCGCCATTGTTTGAGACGGGAAAATAGTTTTACCATGATAGTAAGTTTCTAAAAATAAATTATTTATACCTGAATTAGCAAGTGAATCCAATACTTTGATTATATCTTTCTCATTAAAATACGTTGGTCTTAGCCAAACACCTTTTAATTCAGATGCCTCATAAGGAATTACTGTTGACATCGCTAAATCAGCATACTCAATCGCTCTGGAAGCATATTTTTGAGAATCTTCACTATTTTTAGCAGCTTTTTCTATAAAATCATTCGCCTTTGCAATATTTTGCATTGTGCGTTTACAGTTATAATTTGCAGAATTCTGGGTATAATATAAAAGCATATTTTGGACTTCTTTTATCCTCTCTCTTGCGGTATAAAGAAAAGTATCTGATGTAATATAAGAAGTAATAATATGCTTTTTCGCATCAATAGAGATTTTAGCCCCAACCATAACATTTTCGTTAATCCATTTTTTAGCCTGACCGTGCCCGCTTATTACAATACCATTAGCAGGTATAAGCGAATCCGCCCCGCTTAAAGATGTAACAGTATCACCTGTAACAACAGCTTCTGTACCGTATTCGTTAGTATTAGTTCTATATCCAAAAGCCGGAGTATAAATTACCAGCTGATTGCTTCCTCTTAACCCCGGATAATTTATCCCTTTCCAGTTAGTACTTGCTTTGGGGTCGATGACATCAATTTTAAACATAGATTGATTAAAAATAACTTCATTATTTTTAGGAACGTATTCCGAATAAACACCCTGTGCAAAGACACTTGTGCATAATAATAAAAATATTGAAATTATCAGTACCCAAACTCTGCTCTTCATCCCCTTGTCCTTTATAGTTTATTATAAAACCAGAAAAGAAGAATTACAAGGAGTATTTCCCCTATATTTACTCCCCGCTTATTTACCCCTTTACCCCTTATCCCTCTTGCTGGTATGCCCAGGCAGAATGGTTATGGATACTTTCTAAAGACTCACATTCCACCTCAAACGAGTCTATAATATCATTTTTTCTTAAGACGAGAACAACATCTCTCAATACATCTTCAACAAATTTGGGATTTTCGTAGGCTTTTTCAGTAACGTATTTTTCATCTTCACGTTTTAGAAGCGGATAAAGTTCTGATGAAGCACAGCTTTCAATATCCTTAACCAAGTCCTCAAGCCAGATATGTTCTTCTTCGGGATAAGTTATTTTTACAGAAACAATTGCCCTTTGGTTATGAGCACCGTAATCCGAAATTTCTTTAGAACACGGGCAAAGCGTAGTTACAGGGACTTTTACACCAAGATAAAACCTATACTCTTCATCTTCTTCACCGTAATTTTCAAGAATTCCTTCAAAAGAGCAGTCGTAGCACATAGGCGCTGAAACACCGGTCACAGGAGATTTTTTATCAATAAAATATTTAAAATCAAACTTCAAATACCCGCTCTTTGCCTCAAGCCGGTTTATAATCGCTTCGACACACCCTTTTATATCAACACCAAGCCTCTTATTACTCCGCCACTCATTTAAAACCTCTACAAAACGAGACATATGAGTGCCTTTATAATGGGCGGGCAAAGACACACCTGCCGTTGCTGTTGAATAAATAACAATATCTTCCTTGTCTTTTCTCTGAATAACAAGAGGAAGTTCTATTCCCTTTATCCCAACTTTTTGAATATCAATCCCTCTTGAGTCAACCTGATTTTGGACATCTTTCATTCTTATATTTCGACCCCATCAAAACTCTTTTGTTCAAGCGCAATAAGAAGTTTTAGAGCAGCAACTCTCTGAACCTTTGGAGGTGCATTTCTCAACAGCTCAACTGCTTTGAGCATCATTGGGTCATTATCATACCAACGATTGCCTTTACCTTGATATGTATTTATAATTTCATAAACATG
>CALUSZ010000115.1 GCA_944323495.1 Candidatus Gastranaerophilales bacterium | reverse complement strand
CCTTATTTAGGAGAATTCGGACTTCCTGCAGTTGTAATGGGCAACTTAATGCAAGGTACAACCTCTGCAGCACTCTCTGCCTACCAAACAGTCTCCAGCAACGTTATTTCAAATGCTGATACTATTCTTTCCCAAAAAGTTGCCAATATCGAAACTGTTTGCAAAATGCTTGATACACAGGGTGACATTGTTAGAAAAATGCTGAAAGATGATATTGAATCTGCAAGTAAAGATATTCAAGATTTATAATAATTAATTTGGGACTGGTTGACACCTCAGCCCAACCCTCTCCTAAAGGAGAGGGAGGAGAAAATAAAATGCAAGGACGTACTTTTTTTAGAGTAATGTTAGATATTTTTTTGAACAATGCTTTATTTAAAGCTATATCTTCTTTTGTAAATTTTTGTAACGAAATTCGGTATTATAACAGAAAAGAACTAAAGTTTTTAAAAAAAATGCCGATAAATAATATGGCAAAAGAAAATTAATACAAAAATAGGTTTGTTTTCAATAGTATCACCAGCAATAGGACAAATTCAAAATAATATGTTAATAAATGTAACAAAGAATAGTAATAACAGGCAATTATTTAGGTTCACATGTTTTATAATACATGTAGGCTTAGATCGTATAGGAGTAAAAGCTTATGCGTGAAGAACTACAAGCAAGTATAAAACGGTTAGTGAACTTTATGAATTTTACCAGATCGTTTTTCAAACGAAAAAATCCATTTAAAGCACTTGCCGTAAGTTTAATTTCCAGCCTAAAGGATATGCTTACCATAAGACAGAAGCTTAAAATGGCAAAGTACAGGGTAAACTATCACAAACACCAGCTTCATAAGATGGAAAGTTTAATAGCAGAAAGCAACGAGCACACATTCCTGAAAGGCAAGAATTTAAACGAAACAAGGTAGAAGGAATGTATTATGGGATTAATTGCTTCCAGTTTCAGAATGATGTATCTCACTGCGTATAAGATTACGCTTGAGACTAAAATCCAGTGGATTGCTTCGGCAAAGATGGAACTTGTTGCCTCTTCTGATGAGATTATGGCACTCGGAAATGATTTGGATCCTGAAAATCCTGCAGTAAAACAACTTGAAGCACGAAGAGATAAGTTAATCATACTGGAAAAGAAACTTGATTTACAAATGCAGGAATATCAGAACAGACTCAAGATGGTAGATGCAGAAATGCAATCTGCACAGGGTGCTGTGGATGCTTCTATTCAGCGTTCTTTCTCCTATAACTTCCAATAATATGATATTTTCTAATTAGAACTAGGATTTAAGAGGATATAGCGGATAGTTAATCTATAAATATCATATATTAACTAACAAAACTATGTTATATTATTATTATGCAGCGAAGGACATACCTTAACGGAAGTGTAAAAGACGGAAAAATTATGAGATGGCCGATTAACAATCTGGTCGTCTATATTGCGCCGATGAAATTTTATTCCAAACCTGGAGAAGATGCGAAATTCCGTAAAATGGTAATTGATGCATTTAACGTCTGGTGCGCTGCAACAGGCGGTAAGTTGAGGTACAAAGTTACAAGTGTTCTTCTGGAATCAAATATAAATGTTGACTGGAAGCGTGTAGACAGGCAGGCTCTGGGGCATTGTTACTTCAGCTGGGATCCGCAGGGACGTCTGTATGGCGCAGAAGTCGCAATAGGACTTACAGACGGAAGAATTCACAAAAAATATGATAGTGATATTGAAGTTTATCATACAATTCTTCACGAAGTCGGACATGCTCTGGGACTTAATCATAGCCCTTATAAAGAAGATATTATGTACACTCCCCACCAGTATGGTGTTGCTGCGCTTTCTGAAAATGATAAATATTCAATAAACTGGCTTTATAGATTACAAACGGGAGCTTCTGTTAAACAAATTGCTTCAAAATACGGAATTACTACCTCTACTGACATAGATTCGGTGATAAGAAAGATTGATGATAAAAATAACTCTTCAGGCGAGCCTGATAAAATGCAGATTTCTACAAGGCGTGATTTATTGCAGGAAGCTGCTAATATAGGGGATTTGAAGAAATATAATATGATGCTTCAAAATATTTCTTTATCTTCAAATGTTAAGAATTATTTAAATAACAACAGAAAAAAATAAAAAACAGGCAATTTTTGTTAACAAAATGTTTTTATAAACATATAAGGTTAGAAACTATAAGGTTATTTAAATGATTGATCCTTTAACATTTAAAGCCAGTGTTGAATACAATAAACAAGTTGAAGAAGAAAATTCTCATAAAGATTCTCCGAATCCACTAAGGCTCAAAGTAAATTTATCAAGTCTGGCTGCCATATCTAATTATAATCAAGTTTTACTCAAACCCCAGTTTGATAAAGACACTATCGGAATAGTTAATAACGCTTCCGGTATGATGAAACTTTGCCCTGCTAAACTTGATCTGCCATACAGTTTTAAAACAGACGAAATCAATGGCGACAGAATATTTAATAAGGATGGAACTCTTGAGCTTATTAAAGAATACAAAAATGATACAATAAGGGAATAAAAAAAAAAAAAAAATGGACGATTTATTAAAACTATTTTAGAAAAAGACAAAAATACAGGAAACATAATCTCACAGATTCAGCCGGTAATGAAAGACGACGGAACGTTTAAGGCTAATATTATAATCTTTGATGAAAAAATCAACAATAAGTACATAATG
>CALUSZ010000114.1 GCA_944323495.1 Candidatus Gastranaerophilales bacterium | reverse complement strand
TTGAAAACTACGGAGCTGATACAGCAAGGTTGTTTATACTTTCAGATTCCCCGCCGGCAAGAGATTTCGACTGGTCTGATGCAGGTGTTGAGGGCTGCTATAAGTTTCTAAACCGTGTTTGGAGACTGGTTAGTGATAATCAACAAAATCTGATTAAGGATTACAAATTAGAATTTCCTCTCACAAGAGACAATGATGATTTAGTCAGAACTGTACACATAATGATTAAGGAAATCACAAACGATATTGCAAATGATTTCCAATTCAATACGGTTATTTCTAAGTACAGAGAATTGACTAATGCAATCTATGAATGGCGAGGTGCTAAAAAGGAATTAAGCGGCGAAGACAAAAATGTTTTGAGCTTTGCAATTATTACCTTAATTAAGCTTATGTCACCTGTTACAGTTCACATGTCTGAAGAAATATGGCATGAACTTGGCTTTGACGGCTCAATCCACGACCAAATGTGGTGTGAGTGGGACGAAAATCTTGCAAAAGCAAGTAAGTTTACGCTGGTTGTTCAAATCAACGGTAAAGTTAAAGACAAGATTGAGGCTGATGAGGGAGTAACTGACGAGGAACTTAAGGCTATAGCTCTTTCGAGTGCAAAAGTTAAAGAACTGATTGCGGGAAAAGAGATTGTAAAAACGATAGTTGTTCCTAAAAAGCTTGTGAACATTGTTGTAAAAGGATAAAATCAAGAGGCTGAGCAAAAGCTCAGCCTCTTGATTTTAGTATTTATATATTTACATCTAAACATTGTGCTATCACATAGCCATTCTTTCCCAGTTGGGATAAGGCCTACAGGCTTGGCGTTTTGGGGATGGAATTGCCACTCCCTAAATAAAGTATATTTACCCCGCACGCGTGTGAGCGAAGCGAGCCATAGCGTGCGTGAAAGATTGGGCGAAGCACAATAACAAACCACATTTGAGCGGTAGCGAAAATGTAGAAAACAACAGCTTTTTTCTTCTCTTTTGGTTCCGTTTTCTCTTCTTTTTTTGCTAAAAAGAAGAGAAAATGAACATATATGTAAATTTTTGTAACAATATATACTTAAACCCTAAAGATTTTTGAATTTGTGCCATAAATACGAGTATTAATGTAACTCAATATGTATTGTGTTACTTGTAAATTTCTATAAAAAGAGGTTAGTTTATAAACTAACCTCTTTTTTCCCATCTATCCCTCAAAATTATTAGTTATTGTATGAATATATTCCAGAATCTGTGAAAAATATGCAAGATTGGTATCACCGTTAATAATGATATCCGCTTCTGCTCTGTATGGCTGAACATATTTCTCACCTGCGCCTAAAATATATTCCCAGTGTTTTTTTGCGTTTTCTAAATCTTGATTACGCTCTGTGCAAGCGCGTGTCATAAAACGATCTCGTCTGATATTTATGTCTGTTTCAACATAAACCTTGATATCAAAAATATCCTTATTATCACCAAACATAGATGCCATACCTTCAACAACAACAATCTTATTAGAAGGTACATGTTTTGCCTTAGGAACAGACACGCCTGTCCCATTAAGCAAATATTCCGGAGAATACACATCCTCTCCGTGTGAAATCTTATCTAAATCTTCCTTTAATACATCCAGCTGAAAACTGTTAGGCGAATCAACATCATAGCCGTTGTCTCTAAGGTTATCAAATGTGCCGTATTCTTTTATAAGCTCGGATATATCGTTAAAATAGTTATCCGTAGTCAGTATTGTAACCGGCATATTAAACTTTTTGATAACATTTTCAATTTCTCTGCATATTGTTGATTTCCCAGACGCAGATTCTCCTGTTATACCTATCATAATCCTTTTGGAGGGATTCGTGATAAGTCTTCTTGAAAACTTCTGTATAAAATCATACCGAACCTCAATAAAAATCGGCTCGGCAGCTTTGTTATCATACGCAAGAACTTGTTTAAATTTTGATTGCAGGTAAAATGCAAGGAGTTCGCGTCCTGTTTTCTGATTAAAATCAGGTTTTAATATCTTATCAGAGGAATTTAATTCCTTTTCTATTAAATGGGAAATCCCGGTTTTATCATCTTCTGTCATACTTTGTATCCGATATTTTTATATTATAACTGCAAGAAATTTAAAGGTAAAGAGGGTAAATTTACTTTATGACTCAAAAAGCTCGCTGATTTTATCTGCAATATCTCTTGGGTCAATTTCTTGTGTAACTTTATTTATATCCTGGGCTGTTTGATATAGTTTAGCGGCTTCAACCTTATCTCCAACAATTGAGATTGCTCTGGCAAGGTTAAAATGCGCGAGTGCATAATTAGGATTAGCCTCTACAGCTTTTCTGAAGAGTTCTATTGCCTTGTTAACTCTGCCTAAATCATCAAGATATATAACACCTAGGTTGTTGTACGCAATATCATACGTGTTATTATACTTGATTGCAAGCTCATAAGATTTGATAGCCTCTTCGGTATCTCCCTTACCCCAGTATAGGAATCCGAGGTTACAATGTATTTTAGCATTGTGAGGCTG
>CALUSZ010000113.1 GCA_944323495.1 Candidatus Gastranaerophilales bacterium | reverse complement strand
CAAACCCCGGAATGGCATTGTATGAGAATTCTCCATTGATTACTGCTTCAAATTTAACAGCCTCTTCCCGCGTTATTCCAGATATAACCCTGCAGGTTGGGATAAATTCCTCATTATCATCGCAGATTACATTTTCTACGGCGTTTACCATAAGCGGATTATCTTCTAATATAGAGAATCCCAATATGTTGACGGCTCTAGATGAGATAATAGAATCAGTCTCCAACAAACAAACAGAACTTGGTTCTGTACAAAATCGCTTAGAGAGTGTATTAGAAGAAATCTCAATCCAGTATGACAATCTTGTTTCATCCCGTTCAACAATACGCGACGCGGATATAGCAGAAGAAAGCTCTCAATATATAAAAATGCAGATTCTTCAACAGGCATCTGCAACCCTGCTTGCAACTGCTAACCAGACTCCTTCAATCGCTCTGCAGCTGTTATAAGACTATTTCAAAACAGTGTGCCTCTTGAAAAGACTTCTAATCTTATTTACCCCCTTGCAAAATATTATGACTTATATTATAATGCATATGTAGAGTTGATTTTTCAACTCCAAGTTTTTTGATTAAATCTCATATTATTTTTAATTGATAGGATTATTTATTAGCAGTGATATTTTTTATTTAATTTGGTTAAGAGGCTTTTATTATGTATGTAAACAAGTGCATTAAGTGTGGTGCGGAATTTGAAACTAAGAACCCCAAAAGAGTGATATGTCCTAATTGCTTATACGCAGATAAAGGAAGCGAATCGAGTGATGAAAAACCTATGCAGAGCTACAGCTCTTATAGTTCGTACTCCACTGAGTCTCGTCCGAGAAGTTATGACAGACCGCAGCAGGGCGGGTATAACAGGAATAATAATTACCAGAGACGTGATAATCGCGGAGGACAGCAGGGCGGATATCAAAGAAGGGATAATAACAACCGTCCGCAAAGAAGACCTGATAACAGAGGCGGGTTTAGAAACAATTATGCAAGTGTAAGGCCGCAGCCAAGAAAACAGGGGCCTAAAAAGCAAAAAGCTCCAAGACCATTATTAATAAGCAAGGAGCAATTAGAACAGATAGAAGTTTTGTATAAAGCCATGCTTCCGCTTCCAAATCCGGATTGTCATGAAGTAATCGGCGCTAAATTAGGTATTGAACCGCAGAAAGTATTTTTCGGGATAAATCTTGTAAGACAAAAGATGATGCTTCCGAAACTTCCGTTTCCGAAACGTAAGCTTGCAATTTCTCCGGATCAGATGATGGCTATTAAAGCATTGTATGAACCGCTTTTACCGCTTCCGCCGATTGGCTGCCATAAGATTATTGCGGCACAATTGAAGATGGACGAGTGGAGAGTTCACGTTGGTATTAAGCTTATACGTGCTCAAATGGGCTTAGATAGATGGAATGAAGATAGGGCTGACAAGCCGGCTGATTATATGGTTGCAAAGCATACTAAACCGTCTTCTGAAGAAAAAGTTCCGGTAGCAGTTGAAGCTAAGGCTGAAGCCGCTTCAGAACCAGAGGAGGCTCCGGCAGAAGAAAAACCTAAACGCGGCAGAAAACCTAAGAAGAAAGAAGATGAAGAATAATTTTGTCTCTGTGGGAAAAATTCTTAATTTTCACGGTGTTCAGGGTGAAGCTAAGCTTGGATATTCTAAAAACAGAGAAGAATTTTTATCAAAGTTAAAATCTGTTTATGTCCAGCAAAATGGTGAATATAAGCTTCTTGAAATTTCGCGCATCAGATTTACTCCAAAATGCGGGATAATTAAGTTTAAGGGAATTGATACTTTAAACGATATTTTGGAATACAAAAACCAGCTTTTGTTTGTTGATGAAAACACGGCAAGAGAATTTCTGGAAGAAGATGAGTTTCTAATAGATGAGCTTGTAGGTCTTGATGTGTATGATGGAGAAAAAAAGGTCGGCGCAGTTGTCGGGGTTTCAAATAACGGCGCAAGTGATTTATTATCCGTAAAGACATTGAGCAAGAAAATATCGCTCGTCCCTTTTGTTAAGGCAATTGTTTTATCTGTAGATATTAAAAATAGAAGAATACAGATAAATAACCTCGAGGGGCTTTTGGAATGAGGTTTGATGTTTTAACTCTGTTTCCTGAATTAATCAGCTCTCATATGGATTTCAGCATAATGAAGAGGGCAAGCGAAGAGGGGATTATTGAAGTTGTAACTCATAATCCTCGGGATTATACTCTTGATAAACACAAAAAAGTTGACGATACTCCTTATGGAGGCGGAGCCGGAATGGTTTTAATGCCACAGCCTTATGTTGACTGTTATGAAGCGGTTGGGGTAAATAAAGGGGTAAATAATAGTGAAAAATGCATTACAATAATGATGACTCCTCAAGGCGAACCGTTTACGGACAAAATATCTAATGAGCTTGCTGAGTATGACAGGATTATAATTCTATGCGGGCATTACGAAGGGTTTGATGAGAGGATTAGGGAAATTATTAAGCCGCGTGAGATTTCAATCGGGGATTTTGTACTTACAGGGGGCGAACTTCCTGCTCTTTGTATTATAGATAGTGTCTCCAGGAAAATTGAGGGTACTTTGGGGAAAATTGAATCGGCTCATGATGACAGTTTCTCCGATGGTTTATTAGAGTATCCGCAATATACAAAACCAAGAGAATATAGAGGGCTTAAGGTTCCGGAAGTGCTTCTTAACGGCAATCACAAACTCATTGAAGAATTCCGCCATGAGCAAAAACTCTTGAGAACAAAATCAAAACGCCCGGATTTGTATGAAAAATACAAATCTATAAATAATTTTGACTAATCAGTTTTTCTTGAAAATATGTTCTTAAGTTTGCTAAATTTGGCTTTTATATTTGATGTTGTTTGGTTTATAGGATTTTCAAGCTTACTTTTGTAAAAATGGCGAACAGAAGCTTTAGCATTCAAATAGCTTGCTCTAATAGGATGTTGTGCAAAAGTTTCTTCTATTTCTTGGCGGCGAAGTACATTATCAGCTTTTATTTTTAATTCAGAATCAACGGTTTCTTCTATCGCATCGAAAGCTTCATTATTCTCATAGAACCATTTGTTATATTCTTGTTCTTTGATTTTGTGCTGCTTTTCAACCCATTCCTGATTACGCCTATCGCTTGCTTTTTGAGCTTTACGGGCGGCCGCTTCTTCAGCTTCAATAATAGCAAGCCCTTCTTTTGTCTCTTTTTCAGACATTGCTTTATTCATAAAATCACTGTATTCTTGTTCTTTAATTTTATGTTGTCTATCTAACCATTCCTGGTTACGTCTGTCGCTAGCTTTTTTTGCTTTGCGAGCGGCAGCTTCTTCTGCTTCAATTATGGCCTCGCCCTCTTTTGCTAATTTTTCATCATATAAAGGCTTGTTTTGAGTATTTGGTTGATAGTTATAATTACCATTATTTCTTTGCCTTTTTGTTTTTTGCACCGGAGGGGTTTGGACATTTTCTGTCATAGCCTTTGTAGGTGGTTTTACCTCTACTGCAGGCTCAGGCTTTGTTGTTTTTAAAGCATCATCAACGGCATTTTTTATTTTATTTTCTGTATCATTAACAACTTTTTTTAATTCTGCTTGAGCTTCATCAAGTTTTTTTATTGTTCTATTTAACTCTTTTTGCATACCATGATTTTTATAAAGCGCAATCCCCGCAATAGCTGCACTTGCAAGGGCTGTTAGTCCAAGCAACAATGATTTAGTACCATTTGCAGACGATTCTGCTGGGTTATTGTTATTGTTGCTCTGTTGAACAGGCATTGAGGTTTTTGGCAGAGCTTCGGCCGCTTTAAAACTTAAATTCACGTTATGCATATAAATTTCCTTTCCTAATGTAACACAATACTAATTGTGTTACATAAAAAGTAACATATCGAGCTTATTTATATATAATATTTATATATTGCATAGCGTATTGTAACACTTTGTAACAAAATATCCCTAAAATAACAACTTTTTTTGTTCAGTTTACTTTATAATTATGTAACACAATTAGTATTGTGTTACATTAGAGTATAAAAAAAACAGCTAAAACCCTATACTTCACTAAAATAAAGCTCGTGAATAACTTCAATAATTCTATTTAAGAAATTTTTGTATTTAATTCTATCTGCTGAACCTGATAAAACTATATCTGCCTGTTTTTTACAAGGACGGATATGAACTTCGGCTTTTTCGTTTGCATTTTTATAAATAATGTCGGCAGAATCACCGAGGTCGCGTTCTTTTGCACGGATATAAAATCGTTCTTTTTTGATTTTTTCATCAATATCAACGTAAATCTTAAAATCAAATGCATCTTTTACCTTATCCGTGAGCGTAAATAAACCTTCTGAAATAATAATCTTAGAAGGTTTAGCTAAAGTATAATTATCAAAACGTTTTGCAGTTCCGCTCATGTCATATTTAGGAAGATAAGTTTCTTTTCCTGAAAGCAATTCCTTAATATGTTTATGCATTAATTCAAGCTCAAGAGCTTGCGGAACATCTAAATCATAATTCTTAGCAAACTCTGAAAAACTTCCGGCTGCTTTAACCATTTCAGAACGGTCATAGTAATAGTCATCAGTGTTTACGCGGGTAATAACATCTTCGATATTGAATTCAGATGCAAAGGATTGGATTGTATCTATTAAGTCCATTGTAATTGTTGACTTTCCGCTGGCGGTCTCTCCTGCTATACCGATAGATGCGGGCATTTTGATTCTGCCTGAGAGGTAGGCGGCAAGTTTTTTGATTACAAAAGGAGAGTAACTCACAAGAATTGAGCCTTCTGCTCTCATTTCCTGCTCAAAAACTCTCTGTAAATAACGCTCTATCTCATCACATAACGTTGTTGGTTTTGATATATTTTGTGAAGTTGATATACTTTGCATCATAAAATCTTTTCCTTTGTTCTATTATACACAAATTAAAACAAAAGAAAAGTTTTTGTTGCGCGGGTAAATGGAAAATTTTACAATTAGTAACACTATAATATTTTTCTTAAATTTTCGACCATCTTATCTGCTGTCGGTAAGCGTTTTGAGACTTCTCCGACTGAAAGTGTTTTTACATCACTCTCAAACCCTTCCGGAAGAATTTTGCAGTTTTTTAAAGCAAACGGTATGAGTTTTTTCTCACCCGGATTCAGAACACGGTTTTTGGCAAAGATTATATCAAAATAGCTTGCAAGAAAAGCTGCGCATCTATGATTAATGCTTACAAAATCACATCTTTCTACGGCTGATGCAATTTGGTCTCTGTATGAGAACATTGCATCTTTTAAATATGCAAAATTCTTTTTTATAATATTTAACGCGAGTTTTTCCGGATAAGGCGTATCAACACGTTTTTTTACACCCTCAAGCCAGCCGTTTTTATCATACAAAACGTCTGTTTTTCTAATATTATCCACAAAGCAAGTCGTATAACCTAAAGATGCATTACCATCTTCCCAAACCCATTTTATATTACCTTCTATAAAATCCGGATTGCGGTACATTATATCAATCGGTTTTCCGGTTTCTCTCAATGTGAAAGTATCGCCGGTTTCAAAATAATGATTATCTATCTCCATTCTATCGGCATATTTCTCTGCAATTTCACGTCTAGCTTCAATAGGCGGCTCTTGTTTTCCGTAAATATAAATATCATAGTCAGACTTGTTATCAGCTGTCTTTGCAGTAGAAGAGCCGGCCAATCCGATAGATTCTACCTCTTTAAGCTTTTTATACTGCTCAACCATTTCCATCAGGATTTCATGATTTCTGTTTATTTGCATACACACCGCCTTTAATTATGATATAATATTACATAATTGATATGGGAGTATTATAT
>CALUSZ010000112.1 GCA_944323495.1 Candidatus Gastranaerophilales bacterium | reverse complement strand
CTTTGGAGGAGTGCCAGAGCGGTTGATTGGAGCGGTCTTGAAAACCGTCGTACGTGCGAGCGTACCGTGGGTTCGAATCCCACCTCCTCCTCCATTTTGAAAGAGCCTGAAAAGGCTCTTTTTTAGTAAATAAAATATTGACGCAGTTTTTCCATAAAAACTCTGGACGCCGGAGAAAATATCTGATATTTTTTCCAGACAATATCCAGTCCTGATTCTAATTTAGGGCTTAGGGGGCGGAAACATAAATTGCTCTCTTTAGAAGTATCGGCAAGCTTATCCAGTGTTATTGCAACTCCTATGCCTGCTTTTACCAACACGGTTGCATTATATACCAGATTATACGTTGCAGTTATATTCAATTCGTTATATTTCTCTCCGAACCAATCTAAGAAGCCGCTGTCTCTTGAGTATTTAGGAGTCATCTGGCGTGAAGCGATAAGAGGTATTCCGCATAAATCGTCAAGCGTTATATTCTCTTTTTGCGCAAGAGGGTTATCTTTTCTCATAATTACTCCCCAGACATCATTATCAGGCAGCCGAATATTATCATATTTGGATAAATCAATCGGCTGGATTAAAACTCCAAAATCCAATAAACCTCTGTCAAGCTTTTCAATAACATCTTCAGCGTTACCCGAATAAATATGGAATTTTATTGCAGGATATTCGTCCTGTATTTCTTTTATAATCTCTGCAATATATTTCATAGAATCGGTTTCTCCGCCTCCGATATAAATATCTCCGCTTACGGTATCCGAAATCGACTGAAATTCTTCTTCGGTTTTTTCTACCATATCAATAATTTCTTGCGCCCTTTTTCTTAAAATCATACCTTCGGACGTTAGTGTAACCTTATATTTACCCCTGATAAAAAGTTTCTGCCCCAGTTCTTTTTCCAAATCCTGTATCTGTCTTGTTAAAGTCGGCTGGGTAAGGTGAAGAGAATTTGCGGCTCCTGTTATACTGCCTTCTCTTGCAACTGCTAAAAAATATTTCAAAACTCTGATTTCCATATAAGCAGATTAGCATTTTGAATTATGCCTGTCAAGTATTTTTAAATATTTAATATAAGTATTTGCTATTTTTGAAAAATCGTAAATAATGAATAGTATAAGGTTGAAAAGTTTTATGGTGCACGACAAAGATAAATTTCTGCAAAATTTGAAAGATGCTGATTGCAAGCCGGATTTAATTTCAGAGTTTATGAGACTGGATGCGGATAATGACAAAACTGAAATTCTAAAGCTGCTTTCAGGACACAGAAAAACACTTTTGGACAATATTCATATGCGCCAAAAACAATTGGACTGTCTGGATTATCTAATCTACAGCATAGAGCACGCAGTTTAGAAATTTCGGGAGATTTAGTATATGAAAAATAAAATTTCAAATCAAAAATATGACGAAGAACGGGCGCTATATAATATCGTTGATACAGAGGTATCAAATTGTATTTTTGCAGGGCCGGCGGACGGGGAATCCGTCTTAAAAGAGTGCAGAAATATTCTTGTGGAAAATTGTTCTTTTTCTTTGAGATATCCGCTCTGGCATGCAAAAAAATTCAGGGTTATTAACTCTTCTCTGGATGAAAAATCACGCGCGCCAATATGGTATTCTAAAAACGGAATTGTTCAAAATTGTGAAATTAACGCTGTCAAATGTTTACGGGAGTGCAAAGATGTTGAGTTTTCTGAATGCAGGATTATGTCTGAAGAATTTGGCTGGAGAAATTCCGGTATAAAAATTAATAACTGCAAAATTGATTCAAAATACTTTTTGTTCGAAACAAAGAATGTTGAAATCAACAATTTGGAGATGAGCGGCAAATACTCTTTTCAGTATATGAAAAATGTTGAGATTTCAAATTCCAAACTTGATACAAAAGACGCTTTCTGGCACAGCAAAAATATTGTTGTAAAAGATTCTGTATTAAAGGGAGAATATCTCGGCTGGTTTTCTCAAAACCTTACACTTATTAATTGTAAAATAGACGGCACACAGCCTTTGTGTTATTGCAAAAACTTAAAATTGATTAATTGTGAGATGATAAATACCGATTTGAGTTTTGAGTATTCTGACGTGGAGGCTGATATAAAAGGGCATATTATTTCGGTTAAAAATCCGAAATCAGGAATAATAAAAGCTGATAGTGTTGGTGAAATTATTATGGAAGGTGCAGTTATACCTTGTTATGGCAAGGTTATATTGAACAAAAGCCTTGAAGAACAGAGTGCTGCATAAAGGAGAGTGAAGAGTGAAAAAATTACTTGTTTCTATTATTACATTACTATTTTGTTTAACAGGAGGGTTAGTTATGGCAAAGAACAATGATTGGGACAAGACTTTTGCAAAAAGTGATAAAGTTAATGTTCAGAAAGTAGAGTTCAAAAACAGATACGGAATCACACTTACCGGTGATTTGTATATCCCAAAAGATAAAAAAGAGGATAAAATGCCAGCCATTGCAATAAGCGGACCGTTTGGCGCAGTAAAAGAACAAGCTTCCGGCTTGTACGCACAGACTTTAGCCGAAAGAGGATTTATTACTCTTGCCTTTGACCCGTCTTTTACCGGTGAAAGCGGCGGTGAGCCGAGAAATGTTGCTTCTCCGGATATTAATACGGAAGATTTTTCTGCCGCTGTAGATTATTTAAGTACAAGAGATGATGTAAATCCTGATAGAATAGGGATTCTGGGTATATGCGGCTTCGGCGGTTTCGGACTCAATGCAGCTGCAATGGATACCAGAATAAAAGCAACTGTTACAGCTACAATGTACGATATGACAAGAGTTAGCGCAAACGGATATTTTGATTCCATGGACGAGAATGCGCGTTACGCATTGAAAGAATCTCTCAACAAACAGAGAACGGAAGATTATAAGAGCGGAACTTATGCTAAAGCTTCCGGGCTTCCGGAAAAATTAACTGGCGAAGAGCCGCAGTTTGTAAAAGATTATTATGGTTATTACAAAACAAAACGCGGTTTTCATGAGCGTTCAATCAATTCTAACGGCAACTGGAATATGACATCAACCTTGTCCTTGATTAATATGCCTATACTTGCATATAGCGGAGAAATCAGAAATGCTGTTCTTGTAATCCATGGTGATAAGGCACACAGCAAATATTTTTCTGAGGATGCATTCAAAAAACTTAAGGGTGATAATAAGGAGCTATTGATTATACCTGATGCTAACCATGTTGATTTATATGACAATATGGAAAAAATTCCTTTCGATAAAATTACAGAGTTTTATAATACTTATTTGAAATAAAAATTTACGACTCAACCATAGGCGGAGTTTTTAAAAACTCCGCTTTTTTGTTATAGTTTATTTATGTTTTATACTAAAAAGGTTTTTAAAGGGTATGGAGAATTAACATTATCTTCCGATGGAAAGTTTTTAACCGGCTTGTGGTTTGAGGGGCAGAAATACTATCCGTTACTGTATTCTAACGGTTGGAAAAATGATGATACATTGGAGATTTTTTCACAAACTTTTGATTGGCTGGAGCGGTATTTTTGTGGTTTGCGTCCGAATATAAAAGATATTCCTTTAGGTTTTACAGGCAGCGAATTTAGAAAAGCTGTTTGGGGTTTGCTGCTGGAAATTCCTTATGGCCAAACTGTCACTTATAGAGAAATTTCGGCTAAGACCGCAATGATTCTAAATAAATCAAACATGTCTGCAAGGGCTGTTGGCAGTGCTATTGGCCATAATCCAATATCTATTATAGTGCCTTGCCATAGAGTCATCGGCACAAATAGAAATTTAACAGGATATGCAGGCGGTATTGCCAGAAAAGTTAAGCTTCTTGAACTTGAAGGAGTTGATTTATCCGAATATACATTCCCTAAAACTATTGTATAAAATTATCAATTTATGATATACTAATTTAGCGTTAGTGCAGTTGACTGTGCCGAGAAAAAATCCGAACCTTTGAGGATTTTTTGGAGAGGTAGCCAAGACGCAGGTCTTGCGCGCTACGCAACTGCATACAAATTGACAATCGAATATATACTTGGGGCGTTAGCGCAGTTGGTAGCGCACGACACTGGCAGTGTCGGGGTCAGGGGTTCGAATCCCCTACGCTCCAGTTATTTTCTGTATTTCACTTTCTGCCCCTCTTGCAAATCATCTGTAAGATTTGTAATTAACTTTTCATCACCATTAAGCCCTTCAAGGATTTCAATTTTATCACCAAAATCACGGCCTTGCTTTACCTTTATAAAATGCACTGTAGCATTGGGGCGTACTTCAGCGACATACTGTTCTGGAGTTGTAAGTGTTGTTATACAGGACGGATTCACAGTGAGAATCTTCTCTTCATTTTTTATATCAATATTCATTTTTACATAAAGCCCACTGTATAGTCCGGAATTTCCATCATTTGGAATAATTACAACAGCCTCCATTGTACGGGAAATATTATCAAGTTTTCCGGAAATTTGTGATATTTCACCTTTAATTTTATGCTTCGGATTCTCCGGTGTATATACTTCTACAGGTTGCCCTTCATAAATATAGCCCACATAACTTTGCGGTACAAAAACAGAAGCCCTGAATTTATCTACCTGCTGAACTTCAAAAAGACTTGTACTGGTTGAACTTCCTCCAGATACAACATTAGCCCCGGCATCTATGTTATATTTACTTATAATTCCGTCAAAAGGGGCTGTTACTTCCTTATAACTTTGCAGAGCCAGAAGCCTGTTATAATCTTCTTTTGCCTTCTCTGCGTCAGCCTTTGCTACCTGGTAACTCATCTCAGCTGTCTTAAAATTATTATATTTCGTATCCAGCTCCTGTCTGGATATAGCCCCATCTATTGATGATTTTTCGAATCTTTCATAAGTTTGTTTTGCATAATCATACTGATATCTGGTCTCAATTTCTCTTTTTTCTGCGGAAATAAGTGCGGATTTTGCACTTGCTGTCTCCGCATCTAAATCTGGAGTTTCGAGTTCAGCAAGAAGCTGACCTTTTTTAACTTTATCTCCGAGTTCAACATACCTTTCTTTAACCAATCCGTCAATTCTTGAAAACAGTTTTGTATAACGGAAAGGCTTAAGCTCTCCTGAAAGTTCAAGGGTTTCTTCACCATTAATTATCATCGGAGTTTCTACTATAGCAACATAACCTGCATCTCTGGTCCGCAAAGCGGTTTCTATATACCTTATAACCTTAGGAATCAGGCCTATCAAGAATAGTAGTATTATTACCGATAATATTAATAATTGTTTGCGTGACATATTTTTAAATATTCTAAACATTACTCTATTCCCCCTATCCCTCTAATTTTTCAAAAGTCTTATTTTTATTTAAAATCGCAAATAAAAGCGGTACGATTATGAGTGTTGCGAATGTTGCAAACAATAAGCCACCGATAACTGTTCTTCCGATAGGCGCATTCTGTTCCCCGCCTTCACCTATTCCGAGCGCCATAGGAAGCATCCCCAGAATCATCGCAGAAGCTGTCATAATTACAGGTCTTATTCTTGTATATCCCGATTGAATTGCTGCTTGAGTTGACGTATATCCTTCTCTCATTTTATCAGTTGCAAAAGAAATTACAAGGATAGAATTTGAGCAGGAGACTCCAACCGCCATAATTGAGCCCATAAGCGCCTGTACGCTGAATGTTGTATCAGAGACAAAAAGCATCCAGAGAATTCCTGAAAGCGCAAGCGGAACCGGTGTTATTATAATAAACGGATTTCGCCAGGACTGAAAATTTACTACTATCAGAAGATATACAAGAACTAATGCTAACATAAGCCCTGATAGAAGTGATGCAAATACATAATTCATAGATTTAGCCTGTCCGTGAATATTAATAAATGTACCTTTTGGAGCTTCTTTTTGATATTTTTTTACAACCTTATTAATATCTCCAGCAACCCCGGCAAGATCTCTATCTTGAATGTTAAGCAGAATATCATATACCGGCATAATATCATAATGACTTACAGAACTTGAAGTTTTTCCTGAGCTTACAGCAGCTACATTAGCTAATCTTACCGGATTTCCGTTTTTGAATGCAACCGGAATATCTGTCATATTTTTAACTGTATCAACGCGGTATTGAGGAACTTGAAGAGCGAGCGTATAATTAACTCCGTTTTCAGGATCAACCCAATAGTTCGGCGCAACCTGTCCGCTTGAAGTCAGGGCTGTTAATACATTTCTTGATATTGTTTCCTGCGAAAGGTTCATAATACTTGCCCTTGTTTTATCAACATCAACCTTAATTTCCGGAGCGTCATTAATTTGATGAATATGAGCATCAGCTGTCCCGCGGACTTTTTTTACATCCTCAAGCATTCTTTGAGCCAGCTTATAATTCTCTTTTATATTCTTACCTTGAATTTGTATATCAATAGGAGAGGCTAAGCCGAAATTAAGGATTTTTCCTACCATATCAGCATTTTGGAAAAAGAATACCGTATCCGGAAACTCTTTATTAAGTTCTTTTCTCAATTTTTTCACGTACTGTTTAGTCGGTTTATGGTTCTCTTTAAGCGCAATAAGGATTTCGCCGTCACCCACACCGATTTGTGAACTGTCCATAAAAGCAAGATTAAGAGAGCTTGCAGGAAGGCCTATATTATCAAGGATTGTATCTAATTCGACCGCAGGAATAACTTTTCTTATAGTTTTTTCTATTCTTGTAAACTCCCTTGCAGTTTCTTCAATCCTTGTACCATGCGGGGCATAAACATGAAGTCGGATTTGGCCGGCATCAACTTCAGGGAAAAAATTTCCTCCGATAAAAGGGATTAAAAAAATCGCAGAAAAAACAACAAGAGCATATATTACTCCGACCTTATCAGGGCGTGAAAGTATTGATTTAACGAGAAAACGCTTATAAGTTTTTCTAAACTCTTCAAAATGAACATTTACAAATTTATTTATTTTGAATAAAAGCGTCTTAGGATTTAACATTTCTTTTCTCTTCAAAAGTTTCTCAACCAGTACCGGAACAAGCGTATTTGATAAAAGATAAGAACCAATCATTGAAAAGATAACGGACATTGCAAGCGGGATAAACAGGTATTTTGTAGCCCCCTCCATCAAAAATATCGGAGCAAATACCATACATATTGATAATGTTGAAACGAGTGTAGGTACTGCAACTTCACTCGAAGATTTAGTAATAACATCTTCTATTGGAGTGTTCAAAGCTAAAGTTTTATTTCTCAAAATATTTTCAATAACAACAGTAGCATTATCTACAAGCATACCAATTGCAAGCCCAAGACCGCTTAGAGACATCATATTAATTGTCTGTCCGCATAGGGAAGAACATATTACAGCAAATAAAACCGAAAGCGGAATCGATATTGCAATGATAAATGTAGAGCGGATACTTCCTAAAAATATCAATATCATAAGCGCTGTTAATAAAGCCGCTAATGTTCCTGAGAATATAACATCCCTGATTGCGGATTTTACAAATATTGACTGGTCAAACAATATCTGCATATTGACTCCGTCAGGAATAATTTTCGAAATAACAGGCAAAAGTTTTTTTGTCCCGTCAACTACATTAAGCG
>CALUSZ010000111.1 GCA_944323495.1 Candidatus Gastranaerophilales bacterium | reverse complement strand
TGAAGAGATACTCTTCTATCAACTACGTCTAATAATTTATCATTCGGAATAACAATCAAAGCGTCAACAGATTCTCTGAGTTTTTCTAAGCCCTGCTGAGCCTGATTAGCTCTTCTTTTACCTTCAAAAGAGAACGGTTTAGTTACAACACCAATGGTTAAAATACCTAAATCTTTAGCAATCTTAGCAACCACAGGAGCAGCACCTGTACCTGTACCGCCGCCCATACCGGCTGTTACGAACACCATGTCAGCGCCTTCAATTGCACTTGTAATCTCTTGTTGAGCTTCTTCAGCAGCTTTTTCGCCAACCTGAGGCTCTCCGCCTGCGCCAAGACCATTTGTTAACTTAGCACCCAATTGAATTTTATTTTTACATACTGAATTATTCAATACCTGTAAATCAGTATTCATCAGCCAGAATTCAACGCCTGCGAGGCCTGACTTAATCATTCGATTAACAGCGTTTCCGCCTCCGCCGCCTACGCCAATTACTTTTATCTTTGCAGGGTTGATACCCGGTGCTGGCGGGGGTGTCATATTATCTGATGATTGAATATTCTCAATATCTTTTCTTCCAAAAATATCCGGTCCTAAGTTATCCACAATTATTCCTCTTTTTACTTTCTATACTATACCACTATATTAACATACTATTTTAAATAGAGACAAATGTAAAGTTATAAAGCCGGTAAATTTAATATAAGTTTACATGAAAAAAGCATGTATTTATAGGGCTTTGAGCCTATTTTTGTAAATAATTGTAACGATATTAATAAAAACCCTAAAGTTTTCAAAAAAAATGCCGTTAACAAAAATGTAAGCAAAAAGAAAGCAAAACAAAAAGTGCATAAAAAGGGGTTAGTAGTTTTAACTAACAGGATAAATTACATTTACCCCGCTGTTGATTAAGAGGTATGTGATGGACGAACACGAAGCATTAATTGAATACTCAGAGATGACAACATTTGATTTCAACTCAAAAGAGTATCAGAAAGTTAGAAGGGATTATTTGGAATGCAAAAACTTTGTAGCTAATTTTGTCTGGCTTGTTTCAAATTTGGTAAGCAAAACTAAGCCTGCAAAAAACTATTAAGGAGTACATATGAATAATAAAAAGACATATGAAAACAAGTGTTTTTCTCCAAATTGGATAGAAATCGATTTGGACGAAATTAATGACAATACATCAGCAAAGGAGGTCAATCAAACAGCTGCGGGTTTAAACACCCGAAAATCAGACAATCAGTTTAATAAGGAGGCACGCCTAGAGAGCAGACGACGCAAAGACTTAAATACATTATTAAAAGAACTAAATGAAATCAAAGAAAGTATTGAACGTGCTGCGGAAAAACAGCACAGGTTGGCAAATCTTATGAGTTTTTATACCGGTGAATTTGCAAAGTAAAACATAAGGTTACGACCGAATTAATATTGAAAAAGGCGGTAGTTATGAGATACCGCCTTTTTAGTGCATAAAGTTTAATTATTTTATTGATAAATAACTTTTAGATTGTTTTCAAAAATAGAGCCGGCACAACCAAAACCGATTAAAACTTCTTTTTCATTACAGGTAAACGGACTTCCAGAGCTTGAATATTTAAAAGTTTCATTGTTCATAAGCCAAGCATATGTGTTACTACCTGGTACAACAACTTGTCCACTGTCATCCATATAAAATATAAATACATCTCTTCCTATACTGTTAGGTTTTGTATTTATTCCATTTATATCAATAAACATACATGAATATTGCCCTTTAAAAGAACCTTTGTGTTCATAGTCCACACTATCTTTATTACCCAAAATTATTGAAATACCATCTGAATATTTAAATTCTTTACCACCATTCATTCCCCATGTACTACTCTTATCATATATTGTAAGTTCAGGAGTAAATGATTTATAACTTAATTTATCAGTATTATATGAACTTCCACTAATATATTTTGATAAGAATTCCATATATTCATCAATACTTTCCGCCACACTGCTTAATTTAGTAGCTTCTTCATCTTTTAAGATTTGTTCATTAGCAAGCTCTAAAGTAGATACCACTTTAGCCAATGTAGGTCCAACTTTAGCTGTACCGGCATTTTGTACGAGAGCCGGCGCAGTTAATGCAGCAACAACACCGATAATTCCAAGTGTAATCAATACTTCTGCAAGCGTAAACCCCATTCTCTTCATATATTTAAACCATCCTTTCATTTCTAATGTAACTTAATACATATTATGTTACATAACAGGGTAAATTAAAAATGTCAAATGGTTTACTATAATTAAATATTTAGTTCATATGTTATTGAAAAAATTTTATGGCAAAATATTATAAAAATAAAAAACTAAGGATTCACAAACCCTTGTTAATATGATATTATAATCTTATGTAACAGAATATGTATTAAGTTACATAAAAAGTAATACATTTTAGGAGAGCTTATATGAAAAAATTTGGATTCACGTTAGCAGAAGTATTGATTACACTTGGAATTATCGGTGTTGTTGCGGCATTGACTGCACCGGCTCTCGTACAGAATGCAGGTACGGCTAAAGTGGGGCCGACTTTAGCTAAAGTGGTATCTACTTTAGAACTTGCTAATGAATCAATCTTAAAAGATGAAGAAGCGACAGACTTGTCTAAAATTACTGAAAAGAGTACTAATGATTATCTTGAAAAACTTTCGACATATATTAGTGGCAGCTCTTACGAAACAGATACTTTTGATGGTAGTAATATTAGTCCTGCTTTTAATTATTATAATGACAGCAGTACCAGTAGTATGGGCTGGAGAAACTTTAAAGAATTTCATTTTGCGGATAATATAACTATATTAATATGGGTATATGGAAATAATCAAAATGTCACTAATACATACACCAAAAAAGGCTCATTTAAAGGCGGATTTGCTACTATTTATTTAGATATAAATGGAATAAAAGTTAAACCAAATACTGTAGGTAAAGATATATTTTTATTATTTATAGACAAAAGCGGGCAGGTTATACCTGCTGGAAGCAATACGTATGCCTGGTTACAGAATGATGAAAACCGTAAATATACTTCTACAAAAGGTGATTTTGGCTGTAATGAAAACTATGTAGGCAAGGGCACAGGCTGTGCGGGGTCTATTTTTGAAAACAATCTAAAAGTTATTTATCAATAACAAAAAAATACCTCGCAAAATGCGAGGTATTTTTTATATCAAACTTAACTGTTTTTCAAAATGTTTTCTTAAAAAAGACGGACGGTGGTATTTACAAAGACCGTATTTATCTATTGCATCAAGATGCTCTTTTGTTAAATAACCTGCGTTTTTTGCCCAATTATACATTGGAAATTCTTCATGAAGTTTTTGCATATATCTGTCTCTTGTTACTTTTGCTAAGATACTTGCCGCAGCTATTGAGGCAGATTTCGAGTCACCTTTTATTACATATTGCTGCGGGTAAGAAAAGTTCTTTATTAATTTATTCCCATCTACAAGAACATATGAGTCAGAATTTATTATGGAAGAACAAGCCATATTCATTGCTTTTAATGAAGCATTCAAAATATTAATCTTTTCTATCTCATCAACTTCTACACATACTATTTTATTAAGAGTATTATTTTTTATTACATCATAAATAGATTCACGCTTTTTTTGAGATAACTTTTTTGAATCATTTAAAACTTCCAGATCTTTAATCAGAGCAGGAGTAATTTTTTCAAACTGTACGGCAGATGCGAACACGCCGCCGGCCGCGGGTCCGCGGCCGGCCTCGTCTGTTCCTATTATTTGCTTATCAAAGCTTTTATCAAATTCAAATAATTCTTCTGATGACATATTATCCAATTACCGGTGCGACAAATGTTCTTGTAGCTAAATCCTTATCAAGCATTAAAAGTGCTTTTTTATCATCTCCAATTAGTCTTAGTGTAGCAAGAACTCCTCCTACATTAGCTTCTTCTTCTACCTGTTCTTTTATATACCAGTCAAGCAGGTGCATTGCAGCTCTGTCTTTAACTTCTTCCGCTATATCCATAACATAGTTAATTCTTGATGTAACGTATTCTTCATGTCTTAAAACATGTTCAAAAACTTCCAATGGAGTATTACCTTCAACAACAGGTTTTTCTATTGCGCGCAAATCTATTTTTCCGCCCCTGTCGTTTAAATAATTAACCATTCCCATAGCGTGAGCGTGTTCTTCCTGAACCTGTACATCAAACCAATTTACAAATCCTTGTAAATTTAGTTCTTGAAAATAAACCTTCATTGCAAGATAAAGGTACTCTGAATAGAACTCTTTATTTATCTGGTCATTAAAAGCTTCTTGTAATTTTTCGTTTATCATACAAATACCCTCCTATTCTTTTTAATATATTCTAGCACAAATTATGATAAGATATTTTTATGTTTAAGTATTTTTTAATAATTTGTGTATTGTTATTTATCTGGTCATTTTTTATAGAACCAAATCTTCTTATTATAAAAAGATACAGTATTCCGGAGCTTGGAGATATAAAAATTATTTTTGCCAGTGATTTTCATATATCAAAAGTTGAGAAAAAAAGATTAGAAAGAATAGTTAATACTATTAATGATGAAGAAGCTGATTTAGTTTTGCTTGGCGGAGATTTTATAAAGGGTCATGATGGAAAGTATACTTTGTCCATTGAAGAGCAGGCAGAGATTTTGGGAAGGATTAAATCTCCGGTTATTACTGTATTAGGTAATCATGACGGATGGTTTAACAGAGACAGGGTTAAAAGTGCTTTAGAAAAAGAGGGAATAAAAGTTTTACTTAATTCAAACACAAAGTTTGAAAATATTTATATTGCAGGCGTTGAAGATATGCAGACCGGTTATCCTGATATTGAATCTGCTTTAAAAGATACGGAATCTCCAAGAATACTTTTATCTCACAGTCCGGATATTTATTATGATGTAGAGGAAAAAGTTGATTTAATTTTAGCAGGTCATGTTCACGGTGGTCAGGTTTACATTCCATTTTTAGGAGCTCCTATTGTTCCATCAAAATATGGTTCAAAATTTTCAAGGGGAATAATAAATGAAACACACAACAAAATGATAATAACTAAAGGTTTAGGAACAAGCATACTTCCGATAAGGTTTTGTTCTATTCCTGAAATTATAGTTTTAAATTAATTTTTTTGTGGAGCAAGCTCCACACTACTAACAAATCCAGCGCCGTGAGCGTGTTATGCGTAAGCATAACGATAGCGAGCGAAAAGTGCAGGCTTGCCTGCTGCATCTATTTAATCTCACGCCCGTAAGGGCGTAGAAAACAACAGCATTTTTCTTCTTTTTTGCTTCGTTTTTTCTTCTTTTGATGCTTAAAAGAAGAAAAAATGAAGGAATAAAGTAAGATTAATTATATTAATATCAGCCTTTTTATAACCTAATACTGTAATATAATTTCTGCATTAATAAAAAGAGAATATTTTTAACTATTTCAACTGCTAGAAATTTAAAATATTAATAATAATTATTATTAATATATATTTATTAATTATTTATATAATTCTTAATCTTCTTCTTAAGCTGCTACTATTTGTTCAAAACTATCTGAAATGGTTATGAATACTGGATTTCTTCATGTTCAAAACTTGTAGAAAAAATGTAGAAAACTTAAAAGTTTTGAACATAAAAAAATATTTTTCAAATATTTTATAAAAAAA
>CALUSZ010000110.1 GCA_944323495.1 Candidatus Gastranaerophilales bacterium | reverse complement strand
ATTAGACAAATATTTGCTAAAAATAATATCATATTTGATGTGTAATTATTTGTTGGAATATGTCTAATAATAGGAAATTGTTGTTTGAGAGTATATAAATAGCTATTATATCAATTTAATGCCAATTCTTATTATTTTCTTTCAAATTTTTGCAAGTAGCAGAATAGCTTTTACGGACAAATAAAAAACCTAAATATGATATTGTAAATCATACTTAGGATTATATTTTTAAGTATTAAAATTTGTTTTATAATATGAAAATACCCCTACAAAGTGATGTTTACTACAATTTCACCTTTGAGGGGTATAAAATAATTTAATTCTTCAATTAACTGTAACTTATATTTCCATTTTTATCACAAGTCATTGTAAGGCTATATGTCTTACCACCTGCATAATCAAATGTGCATTTTCCGATTACTTTAGAACCAGAATGTGAGGAGCTACCAGAATAATCATACGATGATGAAGCATACCAACTGTCATCTGTAGCCTTAGAACGAACTGTATCATATTGGAATGTGCCTTCTAAGTAAAATGTTCCAATATATTTGCCATTATGGTAAGCTTTTGCACTTGCTGTTTGACTTTTTGAATAGATGGCATATGTATTTATTTCACTTTCATTATATGTTGAAATTTCAAGCCTGTTCCCATTACCACTATCTATTACTGTAATACCAGCATTTGTTGCCATCGAACTTGCCATAATATTTAATGACATAATCATGCAAACAATAAATGAAACTACTCTCTTTTTCATTTTACACCTCATCATTCTAACATTCCATCAGATATTTTAACCGTTTCTGTTTTTACAGTTTCTTCTTTCACATAAAAGTCATCACGCATAACAGATTTTGTATGAACATAGTATACTCCTAAAAAACCTATAAGCACAATAAGCAATAAAGTAATCAACAAAAATGGCATAAATCTAATCTGCTTAACTTTTTTTATTTCAGATTGATTTATATCTTCCATCATTTGTGATGCAACTTCATCAGGTGTTCCTATTTGCTCACATAATTCTTCATAAGATAAATCTGTATAAGCTGATAATTCCTCTTTTAACCCATTTGATAACTTCAGTCGTGTGCGTTTTGAACAAATCAATTTTTTTGAAAATTCATTTATATAACGCTCTTTTACACTTATCATGATTAGTCTCCTCCACTTACACTGCGAATTTTTGATACTGCATTTGTCATCTGCTCATAAGTCACTTCAATTTGCTTTAGATAAACCAAGCCATTATCTGTTATTTCATAATACTGGCGAACTCTATTATCTTGAGAAATTGCTTTTTGACCTTCAGTGACAAAACCTTGTGATACAAGCCTATATATAACAGGATAAAGCAGAGAGAGGCTATACTGCCCTTCGCTTCTCTTTTCCAACTCGTTTGCCATTTCATATACATACATAGGTCGTTCAGAGAGCAGTAATAACACAAGAAGTGGATTTACCGCACGTTTAAAATAGTCTTCAAATGAATGTCCTTTATCTTTTGACATATTAATTATTTCTTTCATTTAATCACCAAACATATTTGTTAGAATTATACTAACATATAACATAGTTTTCGTCAATATTATTCATTGCTAAATATATTAGTATGTGTTATTATTTATATGCAGAAGTAAATAAATGGTAGGTGATGTGTATGATTGCAATAAAAAATCCATATATAATCGAAAAGGCTGGATACCTTGCCATAATGGCAAACGATAATATATGGATATTCACATTGTATCATAAAAGATAGCATTTGCAAATCAAAATATATATTTTTGTAATTAAGGGAGTTTTTATTATGAAAAATTTTAAAAAAATTATCGCATTAGGTTTAGCTACAACAGCGGCAGTATCGGCTATGAGTATGACTGCACTGGCAGGTTATGATGATACAGCGTATACATCTTTACCAACACTATCAGATGTGGATACATCAAATGCATCGTATGAAACACCAGTAACTTATGTTGACGAAGAAACAGGTGCAGTAGTTACAATATATGACCCTAATATAACTGTGGATTTTAGACCTTTTGATTTGTATGATTTGCAAAGTCAAAGAACTGTATTGGCAGAAGGATTCTTATATGTACCATATGCCAGCAATAGCAGTTATGGAGCTGCAACAGAGTCTTTCGAAGCTCCTTATGAAGGACCAGTACAATTTGCATTAACAACCTTTAATCACAATAAGTTTAATGTTAGTTTAAATAAAGAAGGGGTTACTGGCTCAGCATTAGCTGTTATAAAAAATCAGCCTGTTGGAACAGCTGCAATTTTAACTGGTGTAAAAGAAGGCGGTAGCTATGAATTTCGAGTAAGTTCATATGAAGGTGACGGCAATGCCACATATACATCTTTCATGTAATTGTTAAAATTATAAATTAAAAATTGAGTATATTCTACAGGCTTAGAAATGAGCTAATCATATGTCTATGAAACTATTTCTCTCGATGCTTAAATAATCATTTATTTTTAAATAAGCAGAAAATCATTATTGGTTTTCTGCTTTTGTTGTATCATGGCAGATTAAATGAGTAAAAAGTATGCTTGAATTGTACTATTGTAACATTGAACCGATATAGCAAGCAGTGCCAAGAGACAAAAAATATAGTAAATTAAATAAGCATACAGATGATTTGCTTGCCGAACTGGAGGAAAAACTTTCTAAAGAACAAAT
>CALUSZ010000109.1 GCA_944323495.1 Candidatus Gastranaerophilales bacterium | reverse complement strand
TTATTGAAAATCCCATCAGCGCCATAAATATAAATACGCCGATAAGTGATACCGGTATTGCACAGAAAGGAATAAGAGCCGCCCTTGCAGTTCCCAAAAACAGATAAGTTACAGCACTAACAAGTATAATAGCCAGAATAATTGCGCTGATAACCTCGTGTATAGATTCACGTACAAATTCAGTAATATCATACTGAACATGATATTCCATATCACTCGGGAATTTCTTGCTAAGCTCCTTCATTTTCTTTTCAACACGATTAACTAAATCAATAGTGTTTGCTTCCGGTAATTGTGCAATAGAAATCATTGCAGCGCTATTTTCACCGATAGTTACTGATGAGTTATAGTTTTCAGCTCCGAGTTCAATTCTTGCAACATCTTTGAGTTTTACATTTGAACCGTCAATATTTGATTTTACAATAATATCCTCGAACTCTTCGACAGTTTTAAGCCGGCCTTTTGTTCTCAATGTAAACTTGAGTAACTGCGGATCGTCCATAGGCTCAACACCTATATTACCGGCAGGTGACTGAATATTTTGTGCTGTTACTGCATTATTTATATCTGTTACGGAGACTCCTAAACTTGCCATTCTGTCTGGTTTAAGCCAGATTCTCATTGAATAATCGCCGGCTCCGAATATTGAAACGCTTCCGCACCCTTTTATACGTGCAAGCTCGTCTTTAATAAACATAGTTGCATAGTTTGCAAGGAATAGTGAGTTATATGTACCATTCGGAGAGGATAGTGACATCAAAAGACAGCCGGCACCGCCTGTAGATTTTCTAACCGTTAAACCGTACCGCCGGACTTCCTCCGGAAGTCTAGGAGTTACCAGCTGGAGCTGGTTTTGTACGTTTACAAGCGCCATATCAGGGTCAGAACCTACTTCAAAGAACAGTGTGAGTTTATATGAGCCGTTTTTTGATTCGGAGTACATATAAATCATATCCTCAATTCCGTTCAATTGAAGTTCAACCGGAGCCGCTATGGTAGAAGTTATAACATCAGAACTTGCACCGCTGTAGGTCGCATTTACAATTACCTGTGGAGGTGTAATGGACGGGTATTCCTCTAACGGTAATGTTGTTAGAGAAATTAAGCCTGCAAGTATTATTGCTAATGATATTACTATTGCCAACTTAGGGCGTTTTATGAATAAGTTACCTGCCATTATTCACCCTTTTTTAACATTCTCTTTATTTTGCCGTAAGCTCTCTGGAAAAGTCCTTGTTTTTTCTGCGGAGCTTTTTCTGTAACTGCGCTTTCTACAATTCTAACCGGACTACCGGGTATAACTTTTTGCAATCCGCTTGTTAAAATTCTATCTCCTGCTTTTACTCCGGACATTACAAGCCATTTGCCGTCATGTTCTCCCATAGTTTTTATATATGTCATTCTTGGAAGATCATCTTTATCAAGAACAAATACATAACGTCCTTCCTGGTTTTCCATTGTTGCTGTCTGCGGAATTACAGGAACCGCGTCTTTTTCTTTTGAATATAAAATAACACGTCCAAAGTCCCCCTGAATTAACTGGTCATCAGGGTTAGGAAATGTCGCACGCATTGTAATTGTACCGGTTCCTTCATCAATTTTGTTGTCATGAAAATCTTGTATTCCTTTATATTTATACTTTTGGCCGGTACTAAAAATATATTCAACTTCTCTGTTTATATTTGCTGTTTTATCAATTCTAACAAGTTCAGCGTAATTTTGTGACTCAAGCGGGAATGTTACATACATTGGCTCATAACTGTTTATTGTAGTTAAAGGACCGCTGTTCATTGAAACATAGTTTCCTTCTGTTACTGATATCATACCGACACGGCCGTTAACCGGAGATTTTACATGGGTGTAGCCGAGATTTCTCTGAGCATCTCTATATGCGCTCTCAAGACTTTCAACCTGTGCTTTGTATGCATCTCTTTGTGAGAGCATATTATCATAATCCGATTTTGCAATGTAATCCTGTTTTACAAGCTGCTGATATCGTGCAAGCTGCTTTTGATAATATGCATACTGTGATTTTGCATTCTCTAAATTAGCCTTAGCCCTGTCTGCCGCATACTGGTATTCTTGCGGTTCGATTTCAAACAGAAGCTGTCCGGCCTTAACATAATCCCCTTCTTTAAAATAGCTTTTTGTTAAATATCCGCTTATACGTGCAAGTACATCAACTCTGTATTTAGCCGCAACCCTTGCCGTTGCCTGAAACTGTCTTTGCACCTCTTCCGTTCCGACTGTTGTTACCGTTACAGAAGGAGTTTTTGCTAGCATACGCTGTTTTGCGGTCTTTGCTTTATCAAGATTAGATAAAAGCATTCTTCCGAATATCAGCGCAAATACTATTAAGACGATAATTATGATTTTTTTTCTCATTCCCTCTCCAAGTTTTCCATATTTAATTTATAGCTAATGTAATATGTTCAATCTTGAACATAATGTTAACAAAAACTATAAAACAAATCAAGAATCCACTTGGGCAGGGATAAATCGAGCCGCAAAAATTAAGAGTAGAGAATAAAAATTACTTTCTATGAATCCTCAAATGCCTGTCAGCACCTTCTCCTATAGATGTGCTTTCAAGGTTATACTGGTCTGCAAGCTCATGTTGAAGTTTTCTTATCTGTGAATTTCTGGGAGAAAGTTCAATGACTTCAGCTCCTTCCATAATACTCTTTATAGCCTCTCTTGCTTCATCAAGAGCTAATTCTGTTTCATCAGCATAACCCTGTAATGGTTCGACATCACCCGGCTGAATATCCAGAGCGTCTTTTAGGACTTTCTGAATTTGTGCCATAGAGTTTGTTTTTACATAGAATATCTGTACCCTGTATTCTTTAGCAGTATTAAGAATTTTTGCCCCGCCTTTTGCAAAATTCTTATGCGCTATTACAATATCTGCATCTTCAATGTTTCTTGTAAGTTCAACATTCAAATTGAGACGCTCAATGGTTTTCTCAACGATAGTTCTTGAAACAGCATAAAGATAAAGTTTTCTAAGCGGTTTTGCTTGCTCGACATACTTCTGTCTTGAAAATGAAAAGTTAAGAGCATTTTCTTCCGGTGTTTTTACTACTTCCTGCTTTTCAGGCTCTAAAGCCGGCTGAGTCTCTTCATGTTTTTCTTCAACTTTTCTTATTTCAGGTCTTATCGGCCAGCCTCTAAGAATATAATCAACTGCCTCTGATGTATTTTTATATACGGCAAGAGTGTTTCTGTCTAAAATTTCGATTACAATATCAAAAGTAGGCTGTTTTTCTCTTTCAAGTACCGTTTTTTGAGAAGCCCTTCTTTTAGCCTCATCATCACCTAGTGTAACCGACTGTATTCCGCCGACTAAATCTGATAGTGTCGGGTTTTTGATTAAACTTTCAAGGCAGTTCCCGTGAGCTGTTGCAATAAGCATTACCCCTCTTTCTGCAATGGTTCTTGCAGCTTGTGCTTCTGCTTCCGTTCCGATTTCATCAACAACAATAACTTCCGGAGTATGGTTTTCAACAGCCTCTATCATAATATCTTTTTGATATTCAGGCTGCGGAACCTGCATTCTTCTTGCTGCTCCGACTGCCGGATGCGGGACATCACCGTCACCGGCAATTTCATTAGAAGTATCTACTATTACTACCCGCTTGCCAAGCTCATCAGCCACCAGACGTGAAATTTCTCTTAACTTTGTTGTTTTTCCGACCCCGGGTGGGCCTAAAAATAAAATACTTTTACCCTGAGTACAAATATCTTTTATGCAGGCAATTGTACCCGTAACAACACGCCCGATACGGCAGGTAAGCCCGATAACTTTTCCCTGTCTGTTTCTTATAGCACTAATTCTGTGTAAAGTTCCGGGGATTCCGGAGCGGTTATCATGAGTAAATTCCTGAATATGAGAGATTACAAAATTTATATCCTCATCATTTACCATATCGCAGTTTAGTTTTTCAATACGCCCTCCGGCATGGCGGACTTCAGGAGTCCTTCCTAAATCTAAAACAATTTCTATGACATCATCTAATTTATCATAAGACAAA
Organism: Candidatus Gastranaerophilales bacterium; assembly: GCA_944323495.1. The sequence goes on along the minus strand of CALUSZ010000109.1, from coordinate 4,037 downwards.
TTGGACACAACTTTTTGGGGCATAACAGCTAATAGTCGCTCGAGGTCATTTTGAAATTGTAAATTGTTCATCATTCTTATATATAAAGCCTTTCTGCTTTCGCATTTGGCGGACAACGATTCAATTTTGATCTCCTATTTTTATTATAGCATACTATTAGAATTTTTACATTATAAATAAAAAGCGGGATTAAAACCCGCTTAAATTTAAAATACCTTATAATTCTCTTTTATGCTTTGCTCTCGCCTTTATCCTTTACTTTAGCCTCTTCTTCTTTCTCTTTTTCGGCATCTGCTCCGTTCGCTTTATCTTTTTCTTCAAGATACATTGTTGCAAATTGTTCATACAAATCACTATCTTGAAGGATTTCGTCTATTTCAATACCGTTTTCGTCTTGATCAACTTCAGCATATTTATCTGCATCAATATCATATTTCTGGGCTTGATTCTGATCAAGTTTGCGAATACCTAAATTATTTGCTAAAAAAGTTTTTAATACATTTGCGCTTACTTCTGTTGACATATCTTGTCTCCTTATGTTTTATTCAACTTACATTTATATAAAGTATATATTTTTTATTGAATTTCACAAGTTATAAAAATCGTTACAAAACTTAATATAAATCCCCCTAAGTTTTCACTTAGAGGGATTTATACTCAATTCATAATACTATACAGCTTTTTGAACTTTTCCAGCTTTAAGGCAAGAAGTGCAAACTGTCATTTTCTTAGCCTGACCATTTACATTAACTCTGATTTCTTGTAAATTCGGAGTTTGTCTTTTTACAATTTGTTTATGAGAAAATGTTAATTTTGCTGCCTTTAACGGCTTTTTACCGCATACTTCACATTGTTTTGACATAATTCTATTTCCTTCTTTCTACCAGTGTAATTCAAGTTTACATTAAAAGGTTTTATTTTACAAGTATTTTTCGTAATGTATTGTTACAATTAATAATCAGACTGTTCATAGTCATCTTCATCTTGCAGAGATGATAGATCAGAGGAACAGCTGGCATCAAAATCATCAGGCAGATTTTCGTTATCAGGCCAGATTGTTTCTTCATCAAATCTGCATGCGCTTAAGTTTTCTGCTGATGAAAAGTCTGAATTAGTTAAATCAGCACCCTGGAAGATTGCCCCTGCCAAATCCGCTTCTGAAAAATTACAATAATCAGTCTTTGAGTAGCTGAAATCTGTTCCATTGAGGACTGATTCATTGAAGCTGCATTCAACAATATTTGCGCGCGTAAAATCGACTGATGTTAAGTCACAAGCTTCAAATTTAACTTCCGTAAGGTGTGAGTCTGCAAAAGAAGACGATGTTAAATCTACATTGACAAACTCGACACCGTCAAGAGAAATGCCGGAGAAGTCTGTTTCGCTTAAATCAATGGGGGCTTGTGTATTTTTAATTTCAGCATTAAATGCTTCTACATCTGTAAATACCAAATTTACTAATTCTTCTTTTGTCAACATTTTTATCCTTTCAATTTATTAAATTCATCTGCATAGCAAGCAGCACTGCCTGCGTTCTGTTTGTTACTTTTAGTTTCTTAAAAATACTGTTCAGGTGGGTTTTTACAGTAACATCTCTGACAAAGAGTTTGTCTGCAATCTCCTGATTGCTTGCTCCCTGAGCAACAAGCGCAAGTACTTCTTTTTCTTTAGGTGTTAATGCGTCTATATTCACATCTTTATTAAGTTTTTTTACATCAGAATTTTGTGATTCTTTTTGCCACTGGCACCGTCTTAAAACAGCCTCAATTCTGGCTAAAAGATTTGGGAGTATAAAAGGTTTTACTATATAATCATCTGCCCCAATTTTTAGACCGGATACTATTTTTTGATCTTCACTTACAGCCGTAATCATGATGACAGGAATATATTTTATCTTTTTATTGCTCCTTATAGCTTTTAATGTATCCCAGCCGTCCATATTCGGCATCATAACATCAAGCAGGATTAAATCAAAATTCTTTTCTTGCTCGGTAAGAATTTTTAAAGCTTCAAGCCCGTCCTCTGCTGTTGTAATATCATAGCCATACATTGGAAGAGCATCTGCAAGGTATTTGGGATTGTCATCTACTACTAATATTGAAGCTATTCCGCCCATTTATACCAATTTCTCCTTTAATGCTTTTAGTGCTGCTTGTAGTCTATCATCTACTTCAAGTTTTTGCAAGATGCTGGCAACATGAGCTTTGGTTGTATTTATACTGACAAACAATTCTTTGGCTATTTCAAAATTGCTGTACCCTTCTGTTATAAGCTTAAGTATCTGAGTTTCACGTGTAGTAAGACCGTAGTCTCTTTCCGGCTTAGCAGTTTCTTTTTCTTGTGCTTTTGTTGCTGCTTCCAGTACTATATGTGAAATTGAAGGATCAAACCAGGCGGCTCCGTCTAGAACTGATTGTACAACTTGGATTAATCTTTTGGGATTAATTTCTTTTGAACAGTATGCATTGGCTCCGGCTTTTAAGCTGTTTAAAACCTCCTGCTCGTCGTTGTGTGAGGTAAGTATAACTATTTTTATATCTTTATTTAAAGCCTTTATTTTTTGTGTTGCCTGAATCCCGTTCATTCCAGGAAGACCTAAGTCCATTATTATTAGTGAAATCTCATTCTCTCCTGCGATTTCAATTCCTTTTTCTGCTGATTCAGCCTCAAAAATTTTATCTACAAAATCGCACCCTTCAAATGCTGTTTTCAGCCCAAAGCGTGTTAATTCATGATCTTCTACGATTAAAATGTTATTTTTCATCATATATACTATACCCCGGATTTACGTCTGCTGCATAATCGGAATTAAGTATTGAACACCTTATAAGTGATTGATTTGCAAGTTCAATATCTCCTTTTGCTCTTAGTACCAGACTTAAGTAATAATAATATTTAAAATTATTTGCGTCAATATAGTAAGAGTTATTTAAGTAAGTTGTGGCCATGATGTAATTTTTATCCCTTATTGCAAGGTTAGCAAGTCCCAGCCAGATGTCATTATTAGTGATATCTAATGAAGCTACCCGGGGCAGATAGTAGTCCGCATTTTGTGGAAATACCTGGAGTGAATCAACGAGCAGTTCCTCATCGTATTGATTTCTTTTTAGTAGTTTTTCATAAAGTTTTCTAGATTTTTTATCTTTTTCCATCGCAAGATATGTTTTTGCCATGCCGACGGATGGCTCGATGTCTTTAGTCAATCTTTTAGCTCTCTTATAATATTTTAAAGCTTCATCGTATTTTCTATTATCATAATTCAAATCGGCAAGTGTGATTGCTGCAAGATAATTGTCGTTATCTTCCTTATAAGCCCTGCCTGCAAATTCCTGTGCCTTTAGAGGCTCATCATTATCATAATATATCTTACCCAATAACGAGAAGATTAAAGGGCTGTATTGTTTTGCCTGCAATATTGCTGTTTGTAGAACTTTTGTTGCAAGAAGACTTTTTTCTTGTAAATGGTAGTAATATGCAAGGTGATAGTCCTTTAACGGTTCATCTTTTGCTGTTTTATACAAAATATACTCTTCTGCCGCTCTTACTTTACGTTGAAAATCTACGGTTTTAAAAGGTTCTTTTTTAATTTTGTCTAAAAGTTTTAGCGCCTGCTTTGACTTATTAGAATCTGCAAGAATTTTTGCCTTAAGTATCTGATAATTAACGTTTCTATCATTCTGTGTTATTGCATTATTAATATATTTCAAAGCCTGTTGCAGGTTATTTGATTTATAGTTACCTAAAGCTATTAAATAATTCTTATAATCACTCTCTGGTGCCTGATTGCTGTTGATAAGTTCTGAAGTAGTCTCTATTGCCATATTGTTGTATACAATATTTGAATATGCGTCTGCCAGATATAATAAATCCTTTTGGCTTACAATTGAGGAAGGGTAATAGAATCTTCTTATATCACTTACATAAGCTGCAGTGTAGTTATTTGTATCAAGTTTTTTTATTAAAGAATCCGAAAGGTCAAAGAACCCGTATTCCGCCATTTTCATGCCATATACAAGAAAAACGTAATCATCATGAGC
>CALUSZ010000108.1 GCA_944323495.1 Candidatus Gastranaerophilales bacterium | reverse complement strand
TATTTATAAGGTAGTAGGTTCTGAAACCCGTCAGTATTTTGTGCAGGCGTATCCTAATGTTCAAAGTTTCGCGAAACGTCTTAATAACATTAAAGATGATATTCGTGAATATATTATTGTTAAAACTCAAAAAGGACGGGCAAATACAACCCTTTATAGCTTTGAGAAAGGTGCACACTTCGACGACTTGCCTATGATTCACATGAGTAAAGAAGTCTGGGATACTTTTTGATAGTCTGCTTTAAACTCTACTGCATAAATGTCTTCTAGTTATCCCAGGGGGGCATTTATTTTGGTTAAGGTGGTTAGGTGAAATCTGGATAAGATTTTTATTTTATTTTTTATTTTTTTTGAACATATTAAAAGTTATTGATTTTATCTTAACCAACTTAACCAAATTTTTTGCTGTCAAGATTTTCCAATGGAAAATTAGCCGGGTCTATATTAATCCCCTTCTATCCGCTCCCGCCCACCCCCTCAGGGCGAATGGGGCTTATACGGCAGCAGACACCCAGAAAAATTTTCCAGGAAATGTTTTATACTCTTTCTACCACCCCTCGGAGCTGAGTAGATGTACAATTTATTTCTAAGTTCACAAAACAATACATTATTTAAAAGCTGAAAACCCTTAAAGTTACTCATTTACTAAAGTACTAATTAGTGTAAAATGTTTTCCCTCATTTTTGTTCTTCCATAAATCCCCTCTTTACCCTTGTAACTATTGCATTAGCTTAGCGGACAAGCTGCGTTATGCAAGGCACATTTCATCTGCCGGAGGAAACCGTCTTGCATATCCTCACTTTGTCCGCTATTGCAATTGGGACAAGTGTTACAAGAGTAAAGGAGGGCAGTATTATGTCAGAACAAAAGAGATTTAATTTATTAAGATATGTGTACGGTGAACTATATTTAAGTTCACGACACCGTACTGTTACAACGTTAACTGTTGAAACTTGGAAAGTTTATTCCTGGCGTAAAGTTTTAGAATGGCTTTCCGCAAATAATCATATTTTCGGATTGAAAATTGAATACATTAGCCCGACGCGCCGTCGTATTAGCTGTATATTTAACCACAATAATATTATCTACCCTGAATATTTAAATTACCTTCAAAGACTTGAGGTATAACGATTTAACTACTCATGTCAGAATGCCCGTTAAGCCATGTAAAATCTTTGCTAGGTATAAAACGTTATAAAGAAGTTTTACTATGGCTTAAATCGGCTTGTACAGAATAAGGAATGAAAGGAAAACGTTATGAGACAGGATTACAAAGAAAAGATTACTCAAGAAATTATTAATGCTCTAAAAAGCGGAGATATTCCCTGGATTTCTCCGTTTGAACACCAGTTGTTACCTATGAATTATTTAACAAAGCGCACCTACAACGGGCTTAATCTTTTAGGTCTTTGGCTTGCGGTTAAGAAGTTCGGCTTTACTGGTAATTACTGGATAGGATTTAGACAGGCTAATCAATTAGGCGGCAGAGTAAGAAAAGGCGAGAAAGGAACTCCTATTACTATTTGTTGTCCGAGTAAGGTTAAAGATGAGAATAATGAAGAAACAATGCAGTATTACTACAAGACAGATTATGTTTTCAATGTGTATTCACAGGTAGAGGGGATAGAATTCGACGCTGCACCTGTGACGTACAGACCGATTAAAGAACTGGATGACCTGATTAAGCGTACTGGTGTTGCCGTGAGGCATGAAGGCGAGCGTGCATATTATTCAATAGACGGAGATTATATTAATATGCCATTTAAGAATAAGTTCAAAACATCTATTGCGTATTACCAAACGTTAGCGCACGAGCTGATACACTCAACGCTGAAAGCCGGAAGATGTAACCGGTTATTAGGAATGAATGCAGATGACAGGGCATTAGAAGAACTTATTGCCGAAATCGGCGCGGCTTATCTCTTAGCAGAGTTCGGAATAAAAGCTAATCTCCAAAACTCTGCCGCTTATGTACAAAGTTGGATTAAAGCACTGAAAAACGATAATAATTATATCTTTAAAGCTTCAAAGTTTGCCACTGACGCTGTGAAATGGTTGATACTAGTCAAGAGTAATGTCTAAAATTTCGGAGATGGTTGTGTCTAATGCGTTAGCAAGTATAAATAAACAATAAATAGACGGACTACGCAATCCTTGTTCAATTGCCCCAATATATGTCCTATCAACGCCAATTTGAAATGCAAGAGCCTCCTGTGATATCCCCTTGGCGTTACGAAAGGTTTTAACTCTCAAACCGAGGTTCTTAAGTATTTTTTTCTTGAGTCTAGTTTTTGTTTTCATAATATAATTATCTAACTCTTACTATTTGTCATCTACCGACAAATAGTCGCATATACAAATAGGGTTAAAACCTATGATATACATGGGATTGACAAAATATGGCAAATAATTTATAATAAAAATATCTCTTTGATTTGAATTATTTGCCGGACTTTTAGAAAGGAGTCAAACTTAATGAATACTACAATCAAAAGAATTTTGAGCTGTTTTTCTGTATTGACTGTTTGTATGCTATCGCAGTTAGGCGTAGAGGCTAAAACTGTAGGAACACAAAAGATTGTTAATCTTTCAAAATCTGCAACGCAGACAATATTACAAGATGTTAATCGTCCATTAATTCTTCAGGCTAGAGCGGGAAATAATGTGAGTGAAGAAAATACTGTTGCGAACCATTACTCTCACTCTTCCCATTATTCCCACTCGTCCCATGTTTCTCATCAATCGCATTACTCGTCAAGATTTTAGGAGTTTTCATGAGTGAATTAAAAATATCTAAAACTGTTTTTTGTAAAGAAGCTCTTTTAAAAACGGTTTATTTGTGGCAGGAAGATTTTAAGATAACAATAACCGACGATGATAATAACTTCATTTTAAAAATAGAACCACGTAACGAAAACACCCGTTTTAACAACGATAGTTTTAACAGGCAGTTACAGGAGCAACAATTACGTGAATATTTAAATTCCCAATTTGGCAACTTACGGGAACATATTTACAAAATGGCATTTACGAGTTTTAAAGATTAATATGTCAACCTATATTTTATTACCATTTAATTTCCAACGTATAGATACGGATGATATTCTACTAGTTAATCAAGCCGGTGAATATCAGATTTTGTCTGACGAAGATTTTAAAAATTTCTACTCAATATTGCTCAATAATGAGTCCGAGGTTTATAAAAGGTTAAAATCTAAACATTTTCTTACGACAGAATCTGAGAAAGATTTATCGTTAAATATGCTTGCGACTAAATTACGTACAAGAAAAGCCTTTGTTAAGGATTTTACGAGCCTGCATATGATTGTAATTACATTACGTTGTAACTGCTTATGTAAATATTGTCATGCTTCCAGTGCCGATTTGTCCGCTAAAAATTTTGATATGGATTGGGATACCGCAAAGAAAACCATTGACATGATATTTCAAACTCCATCCAGAGATATAAAAATTGAGTATCAGGGCGGTGAGCCGCTGTTAAACTGGGAAGTATTGAAACAAAGTGTCTTGTATGCAAAATTTTTAAATAAAATTGCAAAGAAAAAACTTGGCTTCGTAATATGTACTAACTTAATGCAAGTAACCTTGGAACAACTAGAATTTTGTAAGAAACATTCCATTGAAATATCCAGTTCATTGGACGGAACAAAAGAGCTTCATGATGAGAATAGAAAATCTCGAAGTCTGAATAGCTCTTATGATGCATTTATTCAAAACTGCAAGATGACAAGAGATATTTTAGGTACAGAAGGGTGTTCTCCATTACTTACAATAACACGTTCTAACATTGGACGATTAAGAGATGTTATTGATGAATACGTTGCAAACGGTTTTAATACAATTTTTCTTCGGGCATTAAATCCTTACGGGAATGCAATAAAGAATAAGGACTCGTTAGGCTATTCAACCGAGGAGTTTGTTTCTGCATACAAAGACGCGTTGAGGTATATTATCGAATTAAACAAACGGGGCATCAATTTTGTTGAATGCTATACCGCTTTATTTTTAAGCCGAATACTTACACCATTTTCTACAGGTTTTGTTGATTTACAATCTCCATCGGGAGCGGGTATATCGGGTGCTATCTATAACTATGACGGGAAAATTTATCCTGCTGATGAAGCACGAATGCTTGCGAGAATGGGAGATGATTACTTTTGTTTAGGCACAGTTGATGACAACTATGCAGCTGTTTTTGGCGGTGAGATGTTGCGTAGAATTGTAAAAAATTCTTGTGTTGAGACAATGCCAGTATGCTCAGAATGTGCTTACCAACAATATTGCGGCGCGGATGTGATAAGAAATTATTTGGAAACGGGTGATTTGCTGGGGTATCGCTTACAAAGTGGGTTTTGTAAGAAAAATAAAATGATTTTAGACCATATATTTTCACTGTTACATTCTAAGGATGAAAGACTTATGGATATATTCTGGGCGTGGGTTACAAGACGACCTTATGGAGTAATTAATCTTGAAAAAAATTAAAGGACTATCAAAAAATGTTAAAAAAAACATCATAGGTAAATTTTTAACACGTAATAATATTCTAATTCGTGACAGGGTTTTATTTTGTGATAGATTACCTTTTTTCAAGTTTGGGATTAAAGCACTAATCACTCCCATTGGGGCTAATCTAAAAACTAATATTCCCGTTGTAGAAATTGAAATGTCAACACCGTTTGAGGATTTAGATATTATTAATATTACTACTGATGGACATATTTCCGCAGTTTGGGAAGTAAACTCACCGCATAATGCATTTTATGTAACAGATTTATGTAATTCGCGTTGCGTAATGTGTCCGCAGATTGAGAGTGGAGTTTCAAGATATAATGAATGTCTTGATATATTAAAATTGATAAAACTTAATCCTAAAAATTCTATTGGTATAACTGGTGGTGAACCTACTATTGAAATTGACAAATTGATTGAAGTCTTAAAAGCAGTCGCTAAAAGGTCACCCCAACAGAAAGTTCATATTCTATCTAATGGAAGAAACTTTACCCAAATAGAGAATGTTCAAAAATTAGCCTCTATAAAAAACTTATACTTATCTTTTGGTATTCCGCTTTACTCTGATGTTGCAGAGGTACATGACGAAATCGTTGGAGTAAAAGGCGCGTTTGAACAGACATTACAGGGCCTTTATAATTTAGCAAAGTTTAATCAACAAATTGAAATTCGAACCGTCATACTAAGACGTAACCACAAGGGTCTTCGTCACCTTGCAGAGTTTATTTTAAGGAATTTACCATTTGTTTCGCATGTAGCATTAATGGGAATGGAATATCACGGCAACGCAGAAACAAATTATGATATTGTTTCAATTGACCCACTGGATTATAAACAGGAACTTTTTGAAGCAGTAAGAGAATACGTAAGGTATAATATTTTAGTTGATGTGTACAACATCCCGCTATGCCTTGCAGATGAACGAATAAGAGAATTTTGTCGTGATAGTATCTCTAGATGGAAAAAATCTTACTTACCGCAGTGCAAAGGATGTTCTAAAAGAAATATCTGTGCTGGCGTGTTTGAAACATCATTTGTCCACAGCAATAATATTAAAGCAATAAAGGAGGAATATGAAACATCATCTAGCATTAGTCATTACACTAATTCTTTCTAACTCAATGGTTGCACTTGCGGATTATGGTTATTCGTCAATTGGAGCAAGGCATTCTGGAGATTCGTCAAGCATAGTTACAGGAAGCCAACTCTATAGTAGTATTCTGGATAATGATGATTCCGCATCAGTCGGTACAAGTTATTACATAAATTCCGCCGGTACAATTGCAGGTTCTGATGGTAGTTTTCGCACCATTACGTCAGCAAATCATAAAATTCCAGATACAACATATATACAAATGAGTAGTGGTACGTTTGTCGGTGAAGATGGTTCTTATATTATTAAGAGTGGTAACATTTATACTGGCAATGATATTTTTTGTACAGAACACAATAAACACTTATATTGTTATTAACGGTATCCGACCGGCATGATGAACTGCTATGGCAGCAGTAAATGTCTAAGACCATTGTGTTGCATGCCATTGCTTTGTCATACTGTCATGGTTGCCTAGGGATTTTATCAAAAGACTTGGCACAAAATCCCCATGCTTACGGCTTTTATGATACAATTATCTTATGATTAAGTCGTTCAAGTGTAAGGAAACAGAAAAGATATTTAACGGAGAGTTTTCAAAGAAATTACCTCCTGATATTCAGCGCCGCGCATTAGTCAAGTTACACATGATTGATGTGGCCGAAAATGTTTCTGACTTGCGTATTCCACCGGCGAATTTTCTTGAACAACTTCAAGGCGATAGGTTCGGTCAATATTCAATCCGTATTAATCAACAATACCGCATTTGTTTTGTATGGGCTGATAATAATGCACATGATATTGAAATTGTAGATTACCACTAAAAAGTTAAGTTTTTCTAAACTGTTTGTGTTGGGGCTTGATATTACGTTGTACGTAGTGTATAATATAAATAGAGTTGCAATTTCGTGAGGCGATTATGACACAAAAGTTTATAGATGTTCCACATATCGGTGAAGTCTTACAAGAGGAGTTCTTAGAACCGCTGGGACTTTCTCAAAATGCGCTTGCAAATGCCATTAATGTACCGCCTAATCGTATCAACGCTATAATTCGCGGCTTGCGTTCTGTCACTGCCGATACTGATTTGAGATTGACTAAATACTTCGGACTTTCAAAGGGCTACTTTCTGCGCCTGCAAAATAACTTTGAACTACTTGCGGCTGAACAACAAACTGATTTATCTAACATTATTCCATTCAACTACACGCAGAAACAAGTTATGTAATATTTTATGATTGTGCTAGAATAATTTTATCAAGAATGAGTGAGGTTGTATGTCAGAATATTGTGAAGTAGCTTCGTTGATAACCGAAAGTGATGTGGAACAAAAATTTATTTACAAATTATTAAACACTGCAGAACCAAGAGGTTTGGGCTATGCGGATTCGGATATATATACTAAAAGTTATCTACGAGGATATTTGCTTGGGAAAGGGAATACCAGTAAATATTATGTTCCAGATTATCTAATACAACTAAGAGGAATTCCTGTTCTTGTTGTTGAAGCGAAATCTCCGAATGAAGATTTGTCTGTCGCTTATGCAGAAGCTCGATTGTATGCTAGTGAGATTAACGCGAAATATCCTCATAACATCAATGTATGTCAAAAAGTTATTGTAAGTAACGGACTTGAAACTTGGGCTGGATATTTTGATAGTGATAAACCGGCAATTATAATTAAATTTGATGAAATAAACCCTGAAAATAAAAATTTTACTGATTTTTTTAAATTTTGTTCTAAAGAAAACTTAAAAGAGGTTGCAAATAAGCATTACATAATTTCCAGAGGACATGCAGTTTTTAACACCCCAGTTTCTGAATTAGGGGGGAAAAGGGTTCAAGATGAAGAATTAATTGAAAATGACTATGGTAGAACACTGATATTAGAAAATAGAAATCTTTTTAATCCTGAAACAGAAGAAGATAGGGTTAAGATAGTCAGAAATGCTTATATTAAATCTCCCAAAAGAGAGCAACATATCCAACCGATGTTTAAAGAGTTGAAGAAATTAAAGTTGCCGAGTATGATAAATTCTACTACTATCGCTACTGAAAGACCTTCGGAGTTGATTGAAACATTAAGAACAATAGATGCTGATAGTATTCCAACATCCTTGATGCTGCTAATTGGGAATACGGGCAGTGGGAAAACAACTTTTATTCGTTACTTTAAAGAAATGATTTTGGATGATAAGCATCCTGATATTGCCCGTTCTTTTGAGTGGCTTTTTCTTGATATGAATAATGCTCCGGTTGATGTTACTGAAATATATGACTGGCTCAAGGTTTCAATAATTGATAAGTTAAAAGATGCACATGATATAATTAAACAAAATAGTAAAGCCTTTTTAGATAAATTATTCAAGCCAGAAATTAATGAATTTGAAAACGGTGTTGGTATGTATATTAAGGAGGATAAGGCTACTTATAATTCTGAATTGTATAAAATAATTTCATCTAATTTAGAAAATAAAGAGAACTATTTAAAAGCCCTTTTTAGATATTTAAAAGAGAATAACCGAGTAGTTCCTATAATTGTACTTGATAATTGTGATAAATTGGTTCCTCAGGAACAATTGTTAATGTTTCAGGTTGCTCAATGGATAAGAACGAATTATAAATGTGTAGTTTTACTACCAATGCGAGATAGTACATACGACATGTATAAGTCAAAACCACCGTTGGATACCGTTGTAAAAGACTTGGTATTTAGGATAGACCCTGCAGATTTCCTTAAGGTTATTCAGGCTCGTTTAGCATATATTAGCCGTCTAAATGAGGCAACCACGACAGAATATCACCTCGCTAATGGTATTCGCATCCCAATAAAAAAGTATGAACAGATTGAGTACTTTAATTGCATTCTTATGGCGATAAGACAAAATGATTGGGCAAAAAGTGTTTTTTATTATCTTTCAAATGGTAATATTAGAGAAGCGATACAATTGTTTGTCGATTTTTGTAGAAGCGGTCACATAAAAACTGACGATATTTTTAAAATAAAATCCTCCGGCGGTAGTTATGAAGTACCGTCCTATAAAATAATGAACCCTTTATTGCGTAAAAATAGAAAATATTATAGTGATGAGAAATCTAATTTTTCTAATTTGTTTTTTTCTAGAGCAACTGATGATTTTCCAGACCCATTTGTCAGAGTAGATATTCTCTGTTGGCTTAATAATTTGTACAAAGAAAAGGGTCCAAACAACGTCGAGGGTTATCATAGAGTTAATGATTTAGTGAGAAGTTTACAAACAGTAGGTCATAACG
>CALUSZ010000107.1 GCA_944323495.1 Candidatus Gastranaerophilales bacterium | reverse complement strand
TAGGAAATATTCTGTTAAGAATAAGTATGCCGTCTTCTTCCTGATAATTTCTGTCAGCAACTCCGAGTTCGTCATCGGAGCATAACATACCTTGAGATTCCACACCCCTTATTACTGCAGGCGTAAGTTCAAACTGCTCGCCTGATTTTCTGTCAAGAACTTTACTTCCGACAGACGCGTATGGAATAACCTGTCCGACTTCAATATTCTGCGCACCGCAAACAACCGTTTTTAAACCGGAGCCGGTATTTACCGTTACAAGGTGCAAATGATCAGAATTCGGATGGTTATCAATTTTTTCAATCTTTGCAGTAATTATATTTGTAAATTTAGGTCTAACTTCTTCAATCTCTTCTACTTCCAAACCGCTCATAGTAAGCTCATGAGCAATTTGTTTAACATCAATATCTTTTAAATCTACTAAATCATTCAACCAGTTTAACGAAACTTGCATATTTCCCTACCTCTCTGTTTGTTTAAATTATATAATAAAAATTATCAAATTAAACATCAAATTTTTGGGCGTATTTTACCAGCGCGTTATAGACCTCTGGCAGGATTTTACCTTCCCGAACTTCTTTATACAGAATCAGCAAGGATTCAAGCCGGTTGAGTCTGCGTCTATATACGCGAGCCTCTCTCAGAGCGCTGTACTTGTCAGAGATAGAGACAACTTGAACCCCGATGTCTGATGGTGTATTCCCTTCTTCCCAGGCCGGATAGCCGGAATGTTTTAAGTTCTGGTGATGATATTTTATTAGTTCTAAAGTTTTTTCTGATATGCTTTGTGTTTTTAAAAGTTCATAGCCGAGAGTAGAATGGATATTCATTATCTCACGTTCTTTATAGTTAAGCTTTGCAGGCTTGTTAAGAATTTTTGACGGAATTAAGACTTTGCCAAGGTCGTGAAGCATAGAAGCTTCTTTGATTACGGTTTTATCAATTTCATTTTTCAAATAATCCGGTAAAAGAGAAAAAACACCCATTGCAATATTGCATGTTTCGTTCATATGTCCGCCAGTGAGTTCTTTAAGTGTTTTTGTATCAATAGAGGGTTTTATTTTATACTTTTTTAAAAGTCCGTGAATGTCAGGATTAAGCTCAATCATACTTTGTACTGCAGATTTATGCATCTGTTCGTCTTTTCCTGTTTTGAGAAAAGTTTTTCCGACTTCATCAGAATAGACAAAATAGCTGTTGCGATTAATCTGTACAGCACCTCTCAAGCTCACTCTATTTTTTTTTCGGGGTTGTTTTAAAATCATAATTCAAATCTTTTTTGTAATATAAGTTTACAATGAGAACCAATTTTTTGCAAGAATTAGTTGTGGAAGGGGTGGGGTAAAGGGGTAAAGTGGTAAATATATATTGAGCCGATTGGTGGAGGCTACACGCCTGACGTCTAATACTCTCCCTTCCCTAGATGACACTAGTGCATTTATGGGGGAGGGATAAAATTATATACTACAGGCGGAGTGAAATATTCTTTAAGCATGTATGCTTTAGATGGTAAAAGGAGATATGTTATGACAGAAAAACGGTTTTTAAGCTTCGTTATGACCGAAGGTATTCTTCTTACGGTACTGGGGCTTGGTATGCTTTTGCTGCCTAAAATTACAACAATAACTTTCGGGTTGATGATATGTCTGGGCTTTATTATTTATGGCGTCTATAAGACGATTAATGCTTTTATGATGAGAAATTACATCAGGCACTTTGTTCTTAATATGATTCTGGGGCTTGTGCTGGCTGCTACCGGTGTTATTCTTTTTATGGCACCGATGTTTAATCTTCTTATTATAACAAGCATTGTCGGGACATATTTTTTAATCGAAAGTATTTCTTCTATGGCATTTGCTATACAGAATAGAAAAACACTTTATTTCTGGTGGGTTGAACTTATTGTTGCAGTTCTGCAGTTCTTTTTAGGGTTAATAATAATTTTAGGTTTGCCGTCTACCGCTTTGTGGGTAGTCGGAATACTTGTCGGGGTTAACTTTCTTGCTGCCGGCATAACTATGATTAGTATGGTCGTGGCTACTAAATATACTTATAACTAGATAGGAGAATCAAATAATGACTGATGAAAAAATTCAAGAAATTCGAAACAATACTGAAAAGGCAGAAAAATATTTTTCAAAAAAACTTGCCTTTACGCTGGGGCCTGTTGAGCTTAAGGAACTCTCAGACGAAGGAAGTGTTAAAATAATTGATGTACGAAATCGCGCTGATTACGAAATAGGGCACATTCCGCTTGCAATCTCAATGCCTTATGATGAGTTAGAATCAAGGCTGAATGAATTAAATAAAGAAGATTTACATGTAATCTATTGTTATAACAACTACTGTCATCTTGGAGCCAGAGCTGCGCTTGTGCTTGCAAGAAATACTTATACAGTAATGGAGTTGTCAGGCGGATTTAAGGTTTGGACAGAAGAGTTCAGATTTGCGACAGAAAGCTAGTTAATATTTAAAGAGAAAAGGCCGGATTATATCCGGCCTTAGAAAGGATAGCCGAAGTGAGCGGCTAAAGTTTATCGCTCTCTGCTGAGAGCCGCCGAAGGGGTGAGGGGTTAACCCTCACGACCTTCAAGCTTTTTAATCCTTTTTAAGAATTCTTCATTTTGTTTTTGAAGCTCTTCAATCGTTTTTTGCTGAGTATCAATTATTGTCTGTTGAGCTTTAATAGATTTATCCTGCTCGTCAATTCTATTTTTTATATTTGTCATATCTTCTGCATAGCTATTAATTTTCTCATCAAGTTCTTTTATTGCATTAATCACTGCAAAGAACATATCTTCAAACCGGATTTTTAAGTAGCCGTCATCGTCTTTTGTAACAGCATCAGGAAATACTTTTTGCAAATCCTGAGCTATTACTCCTACATGAGGAGTTTTAGCTTCATCATTTTTAAAAGTATAGTGATATAAATCTAATTTTTTAAGTTCATTTACTCCAGCTGCAAACTTTTGACCAATATTTTTAAGACGTTTGTCAGAATAAGGAACAGTATAACTTTCATCACTAATACTTAATGTAGAAGAAGTAAACTGGGTCATTACTCGCTTAGTAGAACCGCCCATAACTCTAGGAATATATAAATAGAGACTGGATTTATTTTTTCTATTTATACTAGGACCACCTGTAGAAGACGAACCCTCACCGCTTGCACCTATGTATGTACTTCCTCCAACAACAAGATTACCAGGGATATAAACAGTGTCAGTATCCTTTCCAAGTACAACTTGGTTTGACGCAGTGGTCTCAGCCCCAGCACCCACTGCAGTAGAACTTTGATACGCAGCTTTTGCATACGCACCTATAGCAGTCGCACTTGTCACTCCACCGGATGGGTTTGCTTCAGCATGATTCCCTAAAGCAACACAATTTGCTCCTGCAGAGGAATCTGCACCTATACTTACGGCACTATTACCAAATGCGTTAGCCTCACCCCCGATTGCGATAGAACGAAGAAATGTATTTGTATTTAAACCTATTGCAATTGTATTGTTGTCCTTTGCCTGTGCATTGTTTCCAATAGAAATAGCATTTGTTTTTGAGGCCTTTGCACTGTTACCAATAGCAATAGCAGAGGATGTAGTTGACTCTGAATTTTTACCTATTGCAATAGAATTTTCTGCGCTTGCTTGAGAGTTATATCCTGTCGCGATAGAAGACACACCTGCGGCTTGTGCGAGATACCCCAAAGCAGTAGAATAATTATTAGATGCCGCTGAAGACGAACCAAGGGCTGTTGAATATTGATGTGTAGCACTTGCAGACGAACCTATCGAGACTATATCAGAACCGCCCAAACTCTGGTTCATACCTATTGCGATTGAATTATCCGGAACATTAACATTAGAGTCTGCTGAAAAAATTCCAACTCTTTTTCCTACAGGGTCTGCCAATATATTTGCTGCTGTATTTCCGCTTCCTAGTGCTATTTGGGCGGCATCAGACCCGCAGTCTATATATAATCTCGCATTTGTTCCTTCAGGAACCTTTGCTGCTCCGATTATTGCTGTCGCATTACTCAAACCGCCCATATTGTAG
>CALUSZ010000106.1 GCA_944323495.1 Candidatus Gastranaerophilales bacterium | reverse complement strand
TTGATTTTTAAAGAAGTTTAAAATAGATAATAAGGGGCGGAGCCAGAATGGCTCCGCCCCATTTATTTTATTATGTTTGATGATTTAAGAAACAGATTTGATTTTTTTATACGTTCTAAGACGAAATTTTCCAGAAAAAATTACAGGGGTGAGGCAGAAAACCCGGAAAGTGATTATGTTTATGATATTTTGAGCCAATTTATGAAACCAAAAGAGCGGGATTATTTGAGGGTTTTGGATATCGGTTCTAAAAACTGGGCGTATGTAGGAGGCGAGTATAGACTTTTTAGACAATTTTCGCCAAATTTAGAGCTTGACGGAGTAGAAATTGATGCTTATAGGCTTTATTCTAATTTTTATTCAAGATATGAGGCGGCGAAGTTTTATATTAAAGGTTTAGAAGGGGTAAATTATTATCCAGAAGATTTGTTAAATATCGGGGGAAAATACGATTATATTGTCTGGCTTTTGCCGTTTGTAACCCCTTATCCTCTTAAGTGCTGGGGGCTTCCGGAGAGGTATTTTATGCCGGAGAGATTATTAAAGCACGCATATGAGCTTTTAGAAGGCGAAATGTTTATCGTTAATCAAGGCGAAGAAGAAGCTGAGATACAAAGGGCTTTGCTTGAGAAACTCAAAATCCCTTATGAATTTTTGGGTCCAATCTCAAGCAAAGCCCTGGAGTTTAAAAACTTACGGTATGGATACATTATAAAAAAAAGATAATTAATCCTCATATGCGGTATGATTGCATAGGGAAATTAGAGTTCGATTTCAAAAACTTGTGCAATTTATATTTTAAAGCTGGGCTTCTTCAAATCTTTTTCACTACCGTTCAAATTATTTTTGTGTTTTGTAGTATAATCAAACTATGACTAGCTTGGATTATATGAATAACAAGTATGATGTAATCGTTGTTGGCGCAGGGCATGCTGGCTGTGAGGCGGCGATTTCGGCTGCGCGGCTAGGGTGTAATGTTTTGTTATGCACTTTAGATGTCAATAACATTGCGCTCCAGCCTTGTAATCCGGCTATCGGCGGGCCGGCAAAATCTACTCTTGTAAGAGAGATTGATGCGCTGGGAGGTGTGATGGGTGAAGTCGCCGATGCAACTTATATCCAGATGAAAACTTTAAATTCCTCTAAGGGGCCTGCAGTAAGAGCTTTGAGGGCTCAGTCAGACAAACGAGAATACACGCAATATATGCGCAATATTCTGGAAAATATTGATAATATTTGGATAAAGCAGACCTGTATTACAGAAATCAAGGTGAAAGACGGACAGATTACGGGCGCTGTTGATGAGTACGGGCTTGAATATTCTTGTAGAGCAATAATTTTGACTACCGGAACTTCATTAGATGGGAAAATGTACGTAGGACTTCAGGCATACCCCGGAGGAAGGCTGGGAGAGCGGCCGGCCCTCGGGTTATCAGAGTCTTTAAGAAAACACGGCATTCAGACAAAAAAACTCAAAACAGGAACACCGGCAAGGGTTGATAAACGAACCATTGATTATTCTAAGATGGAAATCCAGCCCGGAGATGAAAAATTGAGTTTTTATTCATTTAAGCCTAATCGTCCGGTGAGACCGCAAGTTCCGTGTTATTTAACAAGAACCAACGAAGAAACTCACAGTATTATAAGAGCAAACCTTGATAAATCGCCTATGTACCAGGGATTAATACACGGTGTGGGGCCGCGCTACTGTCCTTCGATTGAAGATAAAATTGTTAGGTTTGCGTCAAACCCTTCTCATCATATTTTTATTGAACCGGAAGGGCTTAATACATACGAAGTTTATATTCAAGGGTTTTCAACAAGCCTTCCTGCCTGTGTTCAGGTGGAAATGCTCCGCTCACTTCCCGGATTAGAAAAAGCTCATATTATTAAACCTGCCTATGCCGTAGAATACGACTATGTTCCGGCTGTTCAGACAAAACATTCTTTAATGTCAAAGGATATTGAAGGTTTGTTTTTTGCAGGGCAAATTAACGGCACAAGCGGGTATGAAGAGGCCGCTGCTCAAGGTTTGATAGCAGGAATAAATGCGGTTAAATATATGAACAATTCCGAACCGCTGGAGCTTTCAAGAGCATCATCTTATATAGGAACTTTAATTGATGATTTGGTTACGAAAGATATTCAAGAACCATATAGAATGTTGACTTCCCGCTCCGAATACCGCCTTCTTTTAAGGCAGGATAATGCAGATAGCAGACTTACAGAAATCGGACACGAAATCGGCCTAATTGATGATGCGCAATACCAGAGATTTATTGAGAAACAAAATAATATCCAAAAAGAAATCGAGCGGCTAAAAGAGACTAAAATTCCTGCAACTTCCGAAGTTAATGAGATTTTAGCAAAATCCGGAGAAAATATTGAGCGCGGAATGAGGCTTGCAGAGCTCCTTAAGCGCCCGAATATAAATTATCAAATATTCAAAGAATTAGATGAAGAGACAAGGAATTTGAATCTCTCAGATGATATAACGGAAGAAGTCGAAGTATTAATCAAGTATGATGGTTATATCAAGCGTCAGGAAGCGCAGGTTGAAACGGCCGAGAAGCTTGAAAAATACAGAATTCCCGCAAATATCGATTATTCCAAAATAAAACACATCTCAACAGAAACCAGAGAAAAGCTGGAAAAAATTCGCCCGCAGAACCTTGCGCAGGCCTCCCGTATCGGAGGAGTAAAACCTGCTGATATTTCAGTCCTCATGGTTATGCTCAAATAGAAAAGTTATTGTTGGACAGGTATGCTGTTTTGTCTTTTACGCATTAAATATTGTTCTAAATGATTAAGTTTTGAGTTTGTAAGCCGGAGATAGATATTCAAAATAGCTGTTAAATTGTCGATATCACTTTCTTTTACATTATCTTCGCGCAGGCATTCAAGTATTACGCGTCCCAGTGACGATGCAAAGCTAAGCCGGTTTGAAATATCCTGAACCCAGTTTTCCAATTTTTCGTATTCTTTATCAATCATAACACCTCTTTTATTAACTTTTGTTAATGTTATATTCACTAATAAGTATAATTATTAACATGGGCGTTAAGGCAAGAGAGCAGATAAAAGCATTATTAGCAACAAAAAATATAAAAATGAAGGAACTTTGCCAGCTTTTATCCCAAAAATTAAATAAAAATTACAGCGCAACTAATCTATCTAATAAACTAAAGCGCGGAACAATAAGCTATAATGAAGTTTTAGTCATAGCTGAAATCCTCGGGTATGAAATTAAGTTTGTAGATATTGAAGATTACAGCTGATATAGAAACTTCTCTTGATTTTGAAAAATCAACGGTCTATAATCGGGTATCACAAATTAAAAAAGAAGAGGAGTATTTTATATGAAAATATTGTTTGCGGCTGCCGAAGTTTCACCGTTTTCTAAGGCTGGAGGGCTTTCAGATGTTATGGGGAGTTTGCCTAAAGCTATTGAAAAAGATGCAGAAATCGCTATTTTTACTCCGCTTCACGGCTCTATTGATTATAATAAGTGGGGATTAAAGGAACTTGAAAATTCTGAGATGTGGATAACTTTCGGCTCAAGTCCGCAGAAGTTTAAGCTCCATATGACAAAGCTTCCGGGAACTGATATCAATGTTTTCTTTGTACAAAATGACTGGTATTTTTCTTGTTTTCAGGAAGTTTATCCTAAGTGGCTCGACCCGAGATATGAACACGAAAGATATATTGCTTTTTCTCTTGCCACTTTAGAATACGCAAAACAGCTGAATTTTAGGGCTGATATTATTCACTCTAACGATTGGCATACGGCAATGATTCCTTTGTATATCAAAGCTAACTATAAGTTTGATGAATTCTGGTCAAAGACTAAGAATGTATTTGAGATTCATAATCTTGCTTATCAGGGCGTCTGGTTTGAGGATATTTTGGATTTTGCTAACATGAGAAAAGATATCGTATTTAATGAATGGGGCTGCGAACACTACGGACGAGTTAATTGGATGAAAGGGGCGATTAATTATTCCGATAAAATTGTTGCGGTATCTCCTACATACGCAAGAGAAATTCTTACGGGCGAATACGGCGAAGGTATGGACTACACGCTTAGAGGACATACGGATAAACTTGTCGGTATTGTTAACGGAATAGATTATGATGTATTTAACCCGAAAACAGATAAAACGTTAGTTAAAAACTATGATGTTAACTCTTTGAAGAATAAAGAAGAAAACAAAAAATCAATTCTTGAATATTTTGGGTTAAAGTACAATCCAGATAGACCCCTAATAGCCTTAATCTCAAGGCTTGTCGAACAAAAGGGGCTGGATTTAATCAGGCAGGTCGAAAACGATTTGAGAAATCTGGAAGCTGATTTTATATTCTTAGGCTCCGGCGACAAATCGTATGAAAATTTATTCATATGGCTTTCAAATAACACTCCGAATATAAGGGCTTACGTTGGATACAGGGGCGATTTAGCTAACAGGATTTATGCGGGAAGCGACTTCTTTCTGATGCCTTCAAAGTTTGAACCTTGCGGACTGTCGCAATTAATTGCAATGCATTACGGCTCGCTTCCGATAGTTAGAGCAACGGGAGGATTGGAAGATACGGTTACGGGCTATCCGCTTGATAATTCTACAGGATTTAAGTTCTGGGGATATGACGGTTGGGCAATGAAAGACGCTATTTTAACCGCGATGTATGTTTATAAAGATAAATATACATTAAATGCAATGCGGAAAAGTGCTATGCAGGCTGATTTTAGCTGGAAGGAAAGCGCTAAAAAATATATGGAAATGTACAGGTCACTTGTGTAATGACAAAACTCAATATCTTAATAGCCTCTGATAAAGATGAAAGCAGAATAATCGGACTTATTCAAAAATCAAAATATTTGAACAAGCTTTATGCGACTTATGAACTTGAAGGAGCAATTGAGGTTCGGTTTAATACATTTAAGGAACTTGCACAGAAATGCAGGGCATTAAAGATTGATATCGTAATTGTTGAGAATGAAAAATGGGTTTTGCAGGGAATAGCTGATGTTTTGCGCGCCGGTCTGGTTAACTGTCTTGCGCTATCTTCCAGAGCTAACCGGCTTATTTTATCAAATAATTACAGAAGAGAGCTTTTAGATAAATACGGTATCTTAACTCCTAAAAAATTACTGTACCCTTCTAAATTCCCTGTTATTGTACGCGCTGACGGGGTTTGCAGGAAGGGAAATTCTCTGGAAGAAATTATTCAAATAAGAGAAGAGGTTGCAAAGCAGTCCGGAGAAATTGCAGGAACTATTTATTTAGAAGAATTTATTGAGGGAGAGGTTATTAATCTTATCTCACTTTTTGACGGCAAAAATCTTTTGAGTTTTACAAAAAATGATTTAATTCTTGATTATTCCAGAAAATTAGAAAAATTGCTCATAGATGAAAAGTTTGAATTTATCGGGTTTTTGAACTCAAAATTGATTATAGATGGAGATAAACTATATAACATAGGTTTTTCATCAGACTTTTCCGGCATCAGCGCCGGTGTTGATTTTATTTATATTCTTAATTCCGCAATCTACCAGAAATTAAATGAAATTATTATATAATCAGCGGTATATTTATTAGTATTCTGAAAACTTCTCATCACCCAGCAAAACTTTAACAAATTCATTCAATTTATTCAAAAATCTCTTAATTCTACCGGGCTGCATTGGAATATCTTTAAATATTTCATTATATTCTTGTTCTTTAATTTTATGCTGCTGTTCAAGCCACTGTTCATTACGTAAATCGCTTTCCTGAACAGCAACTCTATATTGTAAATCCTGTCTTTTAATTTCTGCTTGCAATTTCTTTTGAGCTTTTTTAAGTCTGTAATCAGTAACAAGCTCATAATATTTGGTTTGAATACGTCTTATCAATTTTTTGCCGAAATCGAATTTATTTTTGAAAGTATATTCTGGACTGTTTTGCTTAAGCTCTCTAATATCTGTTTTTGTTTCTTTCGTTTTAGCAGGCTGTATAATCACATGCTGCTCCTTTATATTTACAGGTTCTTTAGCTTTTTTCTGCATAGTTTTAAGTTTTTCATTTAAAAGTTTTTTTAATTTAGCAATAACTTGCTTCTGTTCTTTTTTTGTTAATTTGTTAAAAGCTTGTACAGCTTCTTCCAGCGTTGCTGGTTTTTTAGGTGGTTTTACAGCTTGTGCCGTTTGAACTTTTTCATTAGTATTTTTCATTAAGACTTTCTTTACTTTTTCTAAAAAGCCTGTTGTTTTTTCTTGCAAGTTTTTCTTTAACTCTTCAATTTGTGAACGCAGTAAATTATTTTCATTTGTTAAAATATTATTCCGATTTTTTAGTCCTGTTATATCTACATTCTGCCTGTTGGTTTGAGACACTGGGGTGTTTTTTTTAGTTTCTTTAGCTTTGTCAGCTTTTGCTTCTGCTTCCTTGAGCTTGGTCTTTAGTTCTTCTGTAGTCTTTTCTGAATTAGATAATTTATCTTTTAGAGAAGTAATTTCTTTTTTGATGTTTTTATTTTTGTATAAAGCAGCTCCTGCAACGCCAAGTGATGCAAGTAATCCCAATCCAAGCAGTACATTCGCCGTACTTGCAGTTTTATTTTCAGCAGCAGGAAGAGGCTCTGGAAGTGTTGTGGCCTCAATTTCTGCCGGTACTTCTTCAGGAATGCTGATATTTTCTTGTGTTGGATTGATTTCTTGAGATTTAAAATTGTAAGCTTGAGACTGAATTGGTGTTACATGCATATTTTATCCTTTTTATTTTGTTAAAACCCCCTGAAAATAGAATTTGCTATCAGGGGGTTTTATAATTAACATATCTTAATATATTATTCGCTCAATAATTTATCGGCAAGCGGAGATTCGACTCTGCCGTTAAGAGTTTTTGAGACTTTTTTAATATTTTCAGCCATTTTTTCCATCTCCGGAGTCCAGACAAAATAGTCAGTTACGTATTTTTCACCCTTGGAAAAATCACCCTTCATCTGTACCTGAATGATTTCTTCAAGCATTTTTCTTGCTGTCGGAACCATTTTGTCAATATTAACATTTAAAACTCCGTCTTTTGAGATTTCCATTGCCCCTTCTTTAATAAAATAATAATTCTGCATAACCGAGCGTACACGGTGAGCCTGACTCATTGTGGGTTTTGAAGTCATCATATTGTCAGCCGCATATGTTACAATAATTTGTTTTCTCTGCTCCGGTGTGTACATTCCGGCCTCTGTCAAAATATCAAGCATTGCAAGAGATATCATATCAGCCTTATTCTCTTCAATAATTGATTTGTATTTCCCCAAACCCTCTGTTCCGGATTTCGGTCCGAGAGAGTGGCCGTTTTCATGTCCTACCGTGAACCAGTGGTCTGCTTCATCGTTATAATATTTATGAAGCTCCGGATTTAGAGTTGCATCAAGACGTTTTTTCATTTTTTCTTTAGCGTCCTCGGAAGTTATAAGACGGATTTGTCTGTGGTAAACATTTCTTCTTCCTCCGTCAAGTTCTTTGATTGAGAGCTTATCATCATTTGGAAGATTTTCTGCAAGCGTAATCCCTGCTCTGAATTCTCCAACATCACCGGTTACTGCAACCAGATCCGCATCAACCATCGTCTGCTTGGAATCCTCTCCGTCCGGATTAATATTCTGGATATAATCGTCTTTGAATGGCATATTTTGTGCCATTAAAGGTAAAAACTTTTTAACATTTAAGATTGCATCCGTTCCTTTTTTATTAACTATTCCGACTCTGCCTCCGAGAAAATCTTTAGCCACAGGCACAATACCGTTTTCATCAAGAAGTTTTTTGAGCTCCGGATTCTCTACAACCGTTTCTGTCAATTCATCTGAATAATTTTCTCTGGTAATCGTAAATTCCAGAGGTGTATCCTGCAATGTAGCCCATTTTTTATCTGCATAAGCGTCCAGCATCGGGTCAGCTGTTCTAAGGGCTTTTGCCTGAAGTTTCAAAAATTCGTTAAAATCAGCATTTGTAGAAACTTCCGAAGCTTTTTCCAATTCTGATGCCATAATTGCAAAATCATCTCTGAATTTGTCAACATAATCCGTTGCAACAAGCTCGTTACCGGCTCTCTCTACTACAGAGCGCTGGTTAAGAATTTTTGCAACCTCATCAACTTTTCCTTCTTTTAACATATTGATTAATATCTGGTGGAATTCTTCTTTCTCTAAATCCTCCGGGTAAACACCTTTCCCCGGACGCATAGAAACCCCTTTAGCCAGCTCTATCATATTGCTTTCTCTATCAAGAGAGCAGACTCCTTTTTGTGCATCAAAAAGAATCTTTGTGAGTTTTGCCTCCTCATTTCCCCTTTCAATCTCACGGTCTAAATATTCTTTGAAAGGCAGGTTATTCGGGTTATCCAGCTGCATATTAACCTTATCTAAAACAATAGCAGCTTTAACCAGATGTTTTAAGGCCTCTTTATCACCGTCTGCAAGCGCCAAATATTCAGGCGCATCATCAGCAAGCATTTTCTTTGTGGTCAAATAATCCTTATGTGTTCTTTTTTCCAATTCTTCGTGTGAAAGATTTAATTCGTAATCCTTTTTGCCGATATTTGCACTATTAATCATACTCATCTTATCAAGCTCCTTTACTAACTTATTTTCATCAGGACAACTCTCCGTTTTGCTTACGGATTCTTTTTGATTGTTTCTAAAATTCAGATAATTTGTATTAATTCGATTAATTGGGTTAATATTCATAGCCTGATTATAACACAAAGAGGATTAGAACGTAAAATCAAAAAGTTCACCGACCTCAACGTTAAGCCTATATGTTAGATTAAGTTTTGTAAAATATTTATGGCTAGATTTGAGAAAGATATTATTTGTATGTATACTAAATGATAGTAAACGGTATTTAATGGTAATTAGTGATTAAAAAAATCTTATATAATTTAGCTTTTAAAGAAAGAGGTTTGTTTATGAAAAAGGGGTTTACTTTAATGGAAGTATTAATAACATTAGGTATAATTGGTATAGTCTCTGCTTTAATAATTCCAGCAGTTCATATGTTTACACCGGATAAAGATAAAGCGGCATATTTGCAGGTATATGATACTCTTAGCCAGACAGTTAAAAATTTGGCCTCTGATTCAAAATTATATCCGGCATGCAAAGATTCTAATCTTGAAAATAATGTTAACTGTAGTCAATATCCTCTGTATAATACCAATAGACCTCTAGACAACAGATATAATAATGCAATGTTTCAGGGTGACAAGAAGTTGTGTAGTCTTTTGGGGATAAGTCTCGGGGTTGCACAAGACAATATTGAATGTAGTGATACTGCGTATGTTTTTAATGCTGCAGATTATACTAATGACTTCGCGAATGTTTCATTTATTACAAAGAATGGTATGCGCTGGCGAATAGTTCCAGCGGTTGCGTCAAGCTCTGATGGAGTTTTGGCAGAATTTCAGATGGATGTTTATGTTGATATAAATGCATCAAATAACGATGGAAATGCTGGAGATGAAAGTTGTATTTATGACCGCAATAACTGTACAGCTCCGGATATTTTCAAATTTATGATTGCAGCTGATGGAAGTGTAAGTCCTGCTGATGCCATGGGAAAAATATATCTTGAGACACGTAAAAATTTGCGTAAAACTAATCTTGAAATCGCAGACGGTGCTGCTGCTGTAGACAATAATCTTGGTACTTCAAGAACATTTACATATGAACATTGTAAAAAACATAATGTTGTTGATCCTCCTGTTGATCCTCCTGTTGATCCTCCTGTTGTTCCTCCTGTTGATCCGGTTCCACTTGTAGATTGTTTAAAAAGCTTAAATTTAACATTGGCAGATTCCGGTATAACAGAAATTTGTGGATTAACGATTAATTATTATTCACCCTTCAGTACTTCTGGTAGTTTTGGGGGGATACAACTTACTTATCCTGCAGCTTCAAATTTAATATGGACTCCATGGCTCAAAGTTGGTTCTTATCAACACATACAACAAACGCCGGGTACATCGATTGATTTTCGCCAGGAGGCTTCAAGTTCAACGCGAGATGAAGTTGGAGTAATGGGGAGTACAGAAGAACGGCAGTATTCTAAAATATCTTGTATAATAAGTGCTGGCAGCAGAACATGTTCTATTCCGTCTGGTACGATATTGACTAATGTGCCAGAGCTTCGTGGGTCTTCTGTTTCTTTAGATTTTTCCAAAGTTAGAAATAGTATACAACCGCAGTATGATAATAAGTATTACTATGCTTCTTCATTTGGAGCATTGTTGTTTAATATTGCAGAAATGAAATAATGTTTTACAAAACTAAATAATGAACATTTTGTTTTCTTTTTCGTTATACTAATATAGAGGTAACAAAATGGATAAAAAATGTTCAAAATACGAAGGTTTATTTGTTTTCTCCGATGAAGATACTCTGAAAAAGCACCTTCAGGAATGCGAAGAGTGCAGGCAGGAACAGCAGCAAATGGACAGAGTCTCTGAATTGATTGATGAAGTGAAACTATATTATCGGGCAAAAGATAAAAAAAAGCGTCCGAAATTCAGAATCGCCTGCGCAATGTTTCTTCTGATATTTTCATCACTTACAGCCGGTGTGGTTGTAAATGATGAAGATATGATGGATACTCTGCGCTACGGAGAAACACTGTCCGCCGAGGATTTAGGGTTTCCTGTCGATTCTTACGGACTCTTAATGGTGGGTGAATGAACTTTAACGAACTAATCAAAAACAACAAACAAAATATTAAAAATATCGTAAAATTAATTACAAAACAAGAAAACGAAGATATAGAACAAGAGGTTTATATAAAGCTCTGGAAAAATTCTGAAAAGTATGAAGAACGGGGTTCTTTAAAGAGCTGGGTGAATACTGTTGCAAAAAATGCTTCTAAGGATTATCTCAAATCCGCGTCGGTCAGATATGAACAGAATTCTACATCTGATGAATACACTTTAACATCAATAAAAGATAAAAAGAAAAATCCGGAAGACAATCTAATAACATCAGAAAGACAAAAAAGGATTATAAATGCTATAGAAGGTTTAAAACCGAAATTAAAAGAAACTATTATGTTATGCGAAATATACGGATATACATATGAAGAAGCTTCAAAGAAACTAAACTGTCCAATTGGTACAATTAAATCAAGGGTATACAATGCTAAAAAAGAGTTAGCAGAAGTGTTAAAAGACTTATTATAAAAAGTGAGGTATTAGTTATGAAAAAATTAGCAATTATGTTATGCGCATTGACTCTTATGTCAACAGCAGCAGTAAAAGCAGAAGAAACAACGGCAGCACCTGCGGCAAATACAGCCGAAAAAACAGCACCTGCTGTTAATGAGGGTATTAAAACAGATGTAAAACAGCGTCCTTCAAAAGAAGAAATGATGAAAATCAGAAAAGCACGTGAAGCAGCTTTTGAACAAAAATTAGGTTTGACTGACGAACAGAAAGCAAAGGCTAAAGAAATCAGATTAAATGGACACAAACAAATGAAGCCTGTAATGGAACAAATTTTTGCAAAGAAAAAAGAGGCAGAAATGGTGAAAATGTCCAGAATTGCAACCTGGGCACAGGAAGAAAAGCTTGCGGCAATAGATAAAGAAATCCAGGAACTTCAAAAACAGGCAAATTCTATTAGAAAACAGAACATGAAAGATTTTGAATCAATCTTAACAAGAGATCAGAAAAAAATCTTAAAACAGATGAAAAAAGAAGGCAGACAAAGATTTGAACAACGCCAGAAACTTTGCCCGCCTCCGTGTCCGGAAAAAGTTCAGCCGGCAGAAGCCCCTGAAGAAAAATAGTTTAACAAAAAAGTTCCGGAAGAATTAATAATTCTTCCGGAATTTTTTTGTGTGTTGTGTTTGTAATGAAAGGGTGTTATTAGTTATTATTAACAGACTCGAGTGCTCTTTGAGCTGCAATTGCAACCATCGGATTAGCATCAGCTTGAGCAAGAGTATAAAGTGTTGTTAGTTCTTCTTTGTATTCCGGTCGTTGAATGTGTCTTAGGGCATCTATTGCTGCAATCTTAACTCCGGCATTCTGGCTGTATCTCAAAGAATCAACTATAGCAGATGTTCCTGGAATATCTGTCATTGGAACAATATTTCCGGTTTGTTTTTCTACTTCATCTGTATATACTCTAGCTAGAATTGCCATTGTATAAAGAGCATACTCTTTGTTTCTTTCTGCCAGCTCCATTGGGGAAAGCTCATTTGCGACAGCTGTATCCTGTTCTGTCAGTTTGTATGGAAGCTGTATGGAAGCATTATTCTGGCCGGCGTTTACTCTAGCCAAATAATTAGCCATAACTTTTTTCCTTGCATCAATTTGTGCATCTGTAGGAGGTGCAAGATTTACTGTATCTTTCTTGGTTATTTCAATAAGACTGCCGAAAACGTCGCGAACAATATATGGAATTGCATTTTCAGGGTTATCTAAAGAAACTCTTGCAATCTCTTCCATCTGAAGCGCCTGTGTATCAAAATCATCACTTGTTAAATTGGATACAACAAGCGGAATATCTACGTCAGGAACGATATCTTCTGCAGGAATAATTTCAGGCTTTTTGATTTCAGCTTCTTTAACTTCTGCCTCCATCACCTTAACATCATTGTTAATGTCATCAGTATTGCCTTTTTCTGCCTCTACTGTTGTATAATTCGCCTCCGGAACTTCTACGTTTTTAGCTTCAACCGCAGGAGTTTCTACCGGTGCGGGTTCTGTAACTTCCTCAGCTTTTTCAGGTTCTTCTATAGCCTCTTCATTGACTGTTTCCGACTCTTCTTGAGCAGTAATATTTTCTTCAGAACTTACTTCTTGGTCGTCTTCACCGCCATCTATTTCAAGTTCGTTTTCCATCTTGGGGAGAATCACATTCGTTGTATGATATGCAACAAATCCCTGTGGCAATGCTGCGGGCTGAATATTTGCCATATCATATGTAACAGGGCATTCAGATGTCGGATAATCATATATTTTTTTAGATTTTGTATTAACAGACGGATTGTCAATATCAATATTTACTGCATTGTATATTCCATTATCGTTAACTAGCGTATTTGTATTATCTCCTGCGTTTACTTCCGGCTTTTTGATATTAATCTTTACCGCATTATAAGTAGGTCTGTTAATATAATTGCCGTCTACTGATTGAACCATAATTTCTTCCTTTCAAAAACTACACCTATATCGGTTATAATACATGTAAAGATTAAAAATTGCTTTTTTCGAAAGACAATTTTACAAATATTTACAAATTAGTGAAATAAAAATAACCACCCTGAATTCTGGGTGGTTATTTTAATGTTATTAATCTTGATGACTATTTAATTTCGGCGTCATCTGTGGCCTGAAGCTGTTTTGACTTGTAATTATGAATGACTGCGTCAACCAGTAAGTCGTAAGAAGAACTCTTTTCAATATTCGGAAACTCTTCTTTTAATTGTTGTCTGACCATTGCTTCCAGCCTTTGTTCGTCAGATTTGATTTTCAACTCTGTGCTTGACAGAGATGCTATATAATCTTCATTCGCTTCACGTTGAGCGCTTGAAAATGTTAACAGATTTGTCCTTGAATCTAATGCTTGTTTGAGTGACTTTAAAAACTTCAGGTTGAACATAACGACCTCTTTTATTTTACTTACCTTCACTTGTACTTTATTAAAGTATCCTCAAGGAAAAAATTGACTGTTTTTTTGAAACTTGTTACAATTTTTTACAATTTAGAGAAATCAGTTAATATTATATACTTATTTTTCAAACTATTCAATAGTGCAAGTCTATTATTCTTAATTTTCTCGTCCTTATCCATTACAAGTACATCGTCAAAGAATTTTGTTACAACAGGGTTGATAGATGTAATTTCTTCCAAATACTTTTTGTAATCTCCGATGAATTTTACACCCTGAACGGCTTTATACAAATCTTTTTCTGCAGGCTCTATAAACAAACTTTCATTAACCTGTTCTATCTTATCCTCTTTCAAAATCCTTAAAACGCGGTTAGCATTTTCAATAAGTTTTTCATCTACTCCTTTAGAAATTACCTTAACGCGTTCTAAATAGTCGCATAAATCTCTGCAAGGATTTACGCCTGCGCAGGATTCCAGAACATTCTTTGAATAATCATTGTTTAAGAAAATAATTAATCTTTGTACAAAAAATTCTTCTATATCCTGTTTTACATCGGCCTTAAGCGGCAATAATTCAAGCGTCTCATCAATTAGTTTTGTCAAATCCAATTTAAGATTATGTTCAAGAATTGTTTTAATGATACCGAGAGCCGCACGTCTTACGCCAAGCGGGTCAGAAGAGCCTGTAGGTTTTTTACCGGATACAAAAACGGCGCAAATAGTATCAATCTTATCTGCAATGCCTACAATCTGGCCTTCCGGAGTTTTAGCTGTTTCACTGTCGGCATTCAAAGGGAAATAATGTTCTTTAATACCTTCGCAAACGGCTTCTTCTTCGCCGGATACTCTTGCGTAATCAGCTCCGATAAATCCTTGAAGTTCTGTAAATTCAAATACTAAATTTGTTGCCAAATCAGCCTTGCAAAGCTCGGCTGTACGCTTGATTGATGGTTTTGAAATTCCCATATCAGAAGAGATTTTTTCCGAAAGCTTGATGATTCTCTGTGTTTTATCATAGACAGAGCCCATTCCTTTCTGGAACGTCATGCCTTTGAGGTTTTCTACATAAGCTTCAAGCGGTTTTTTAGTATCTTCTTTAAAGAAGAATACCGCATCATCAAGACGCGCTTTAATAACTCTCAAATTTCCGGCCTTGATATTTTCAAATTCATTACCGATATAATTTGTTATTGTAATAAATTTGTTGGTAAGTTTTCCGTCTTTTTGATAAAGCGCAAAATACCTCTGGTGAGTTTCCATAACAGTAACGGCAACTTCTTGCGGAATTGAAAGATACTCTTCATCAAAATTACATACAACAGCAACCGGATATTCACAGATAAAAGTTACTTCGTCTAGCAAATCGTCAGAAATTTTTGTAACGGCATTTAATTTATCGGCTTCTTTTTTTGTTATATCCAGAATTCTATGTTTTCTCTCGTCCTGATTAACGATAACATAAGCGTCACGTAACTTATCCACATATTCATCTGGGTTATTGATAACTATATTCTGTTTGGAGAATCTGTGTCCGTTTGTTAAATTAGATGAATCTTTATCAATAATTCTGATTTTAACTTCTTCATTATCCAAAATTGATAACACCCAGCGGATTGGACGGGAGAATTTAACATCATTATTTCCCCATCTCATAAAATGCGGACCTTGGAGTTTAGAAAAGACTACGGGAACGTTTTCCTGAAGTAAATCTTTTGTATTTTTACCCTTAATAGATATTTTTGCATAAACGTAATTATCTTCTACATACAAATCATCAGCACTTACGCCATTTTTCTTTGCAAAACCTTCACCAGCTTTTGTAAGGTTTTTATTCTCGTCATATGCAACAGTTGAGACCGGGCCTTTAACAACCTTCTCTACATCAGGCTGAGACGATGCCAAACCCTCAACAATTACGGCAAGACGTCTCGGCGTTGCCATAACATTAACTTTATCAAATTTTACATTACTGTTATTCAAAAAAGTTTCAAAACCTGTTTTTAATTGCGAAATTGCCATTGGAATAAATTTATACGGCAATTCCTCCACGCCTACTTCCAATAAATACTTACTCATTTATATTTCTCCATTTTTCTTTAATTATACATGGAAAAGATTTGATGTATAATAATTTTATGGGGATTAGAAGAGCTCTTA
>CALUSZ010000105.1 GCA_944323495.1 Candidatus Gastranaerophilales bacterium | reverse complement strand
TATAGGAAAGCGCTTTCAAAACATTTTCATTAACCTTGTTTCTTATAATATCCATAGCAGATTTTTTCTCAACAATACTGAAATGAAGCGAGTGAGAATTACAGCCGGTCGGAACATATGCAAGCATAGACTTCAATTTTTCAAAAGTTTCTTCCGTAATCTCTTCGTCTTTATATTGTCTTATGCTTCTTCTGGATTTAATCAGAGACAAAATATCATAATAATTAACAGGTTCAGATTCGTCCGGGTTTTTATGATTAAGAGAAAGCGCGCCTGTTGGGCATATTGCCATACAGTGTCCGCAGGAAATACAATTTTCTTCTTTTTTCATGTAAGGAAAATTATCTTTATCGAATTCTATACATGATGTAAGGCAATCGCTTATGCATAATCCGCATCTTACACACTTTTCTTTATTAATTTCTATTGTTTTCATAAAAACTCCTTCTTGATTTCATATAATATTAGATGTTTAATGACCTTATGTTAATATCTATTTTGGAAAAAATCAATGGGTTGTATGAGGGTATTTTTTCTCCTCTTGACTCTATTATAGAAAAGTTACCCCTTGCGGATTGGATAATAGATGCTATCTGTGACAGTATCCACCTGCTTCCGTTTTTGTTTATAATTTTTGTTTTGATAGAAATTATTGAGTATTATTATGCTGATAAACTTAATGAGTTTTTGAAAAAGACAGGCAGATATGGAGTTGCAGTAGGGGCCCTTGCTGCGATTTTTCCGCAGTGCGGATTTTCCGTAATCGCAAGCAGTTTATATTCTAAAAGAATCATCACGCGCGGGTGTTTAATTGCTGTATATCTGGCGACATCCGACGAAACTATTCCGATACTTCTGGCAACTCCGGCTAAAGCATACTTAATTATTCCTATTGTCGGGCTCAAAATTTTTATCGGGATTTTGACGGGATATTTTATTGATTTTGTCCGGCCTTCAAAGCTTGAAGTAAAGCCGGAGGAAGTGAAGGAGGAAATTACAGAAGAGGGCTGCTGCAAGCACAGCCTTGAGCATGGAAGCAGAAGAGAGCTGTTGATTCACCCGCTTATGCATACTTTGAATGTATTTGTATTTATTTTTATAATAACTCTTATTCTGAATTATTGTCTTACAAATATAGCGCTCACAAACCTTATCTCGGGAGGAAATTTTATTCAGCCCGTAATTGCTGCAATAATAGGGCTTTTACCAAACTGTGCAATATCAATCGGTCTTACATTAATGCTTATCAAAGGCACTATAACATTTGGAGCACTGATGGCAGGGCTTTTATCTAATGCAGGGCTTGGACTCTTGGTTCTTTTAAAAAACAATGATTTTAAAGACACATTGCAGATAATCTTTATTCTGCTTGTAATCAGTATTGTATCAGGTGTCGCAATAAATTTTCTAATTTAGCGCAAAAAATTTTTTCAGGTGATTTATAAAATATATGAACATTAATCCTATATCATCGTCTCCAAATTTTAGAGGCCATTCAAGACAAATTCAAACCCAAATCGAAATGGTTATAAATCACCCTGCAGACAAAGAGCTTAACCGCAAGCTTGCTGATAAAATCAAACTTGGTTTAAGCAGTATTTTAACACCGGAAAAATTTATTGAAGAGGGTTCACATAATGCAGTCTATAAAATTACAAGAAAATATGCCCTAAGACTTCCGCGAGAAGCAAAGATTAACTCTGATGAGCTTCCTCAAACTGTTAATTCGGGGAAAGGAATTTTTTCTAATATAAAAAGTTACTTTGGAGAAGCAATCTTAGAAATGGGCAAACTGCAGATTTTAAAGAATGTTGGGCACCATAGACCTGCCGGTGTGCCGGAACATTTAACAAAGTTTTTTAATAAAAACAAAATATACAAATACTACCTAAATACATATCTTCCGCGTTTTGCACATATTCCACAGTCAAGTTATGATAAATTGGCAATGGATATTAACAAACTGAATGAAATCAATTTTGATACAAGACAATTTTGTATTTTTGATTCGCTTAATCCAAATAACATTGTTGCAAGCCACGGAAAATTATATTTGGTAGACGAAATTGACATGAATTGTGACAGGTCATATTCAAATACAACAGCTAAGCTTTTAGAAGTATTTATTAATCGTGCTACAAAAGATTTAGATGCACCACCTGCAGGAGAGAAGCTTCCTCTTGTAAGAAAAATTTTCAAAAAAGTTGTTTTAGCATCTTCTAGGGCAAATTTACTACAGGCTAATTCTCAATGGGATTATATGAACTGGCAGAAGGCTCTCAAAAAATGCAGTATAAAAAATGATGCAGCAGAAGTTATGAGAACTTTAGATGACATTGAATACCGGTATTCTAATCCGGAAGAAAGGGTTCGCAAAACAAAAGCATATATTGACAATCTCTTTGTGACAAATCGTTTAAATAGATGATGCTGTATTTTATATTAGGTACTATTATGTTACAAGAGGGGGAGTGTGTAATGCTGAACCATGCAATAATAGAACCGCCGAGACAAACCGAGATTTCTGGTTCAATCACCAAAAATTGGACAGAACAAGCAATCGAATGCTACAAACTTAACGGCAACTGCAGAGAATGCTCGATTAAAAAAGCACATTATTCTTTTGACTGCCAAATGCCAAAAGTTGTAGAAATCTTAAAGCTTATGAACGGCGAACCTGAGATTGATTAGAATTTATTACCGATTTTTTCTAAGAAAACAACAGAGTCAAAATCTTTTCTGATTTTATTTGTCTCACTGTGTTCTGCTTCGTATCCGAGAGTGATAATGGTCGAAATTATCTGATTTTCATTAAGCCCGAGTTGAGCCTTTGCCTTCGCGGAAATTTCAGGCAAAACTCCTGTGATTTCATTCCCCAAGGCTCCTATAATACATGATTTTACGTTCAAAGATTCAGCCTCAAGCATCATATAAGATATCGGATAAATTAGCTGCTCTAGAGTTCTTATAAGAATACCATTTTCGCCCTGCAATTTTGGATTAAGCGCCGGTTTAGAAATATGCGTAATTTTAGCTTCTTCCCAGGCATTCATATCAGCAACACATACAATTAAAGCGTCGGCATTTTTAACATGCCCTTGCCCGACAGCTAGTTCGGATAATAAATCTTTATTCTCCTGTGATTTAACAAGGATAAATTCCCAAGATTGTACATTCATCCAGGAAGGAGCAAGTCTGCCGGCTTCAAGAATTTTCCTCAAATCTTCATCGGGAATATGTTTTTCCGAATATTTTCTAACGCTCTTTCTTGATTTGATTAAATCTAACATGAACTACACTCCTTTCTTTCCTCTATTTACCCCTATCCCTCTGCAAGTACGACAGTAAAATCACTTCCGACAGAGAAGGTTTCCGTAGGGTCATATATAAACTGCATACTGTCTAATTCCGGCATTTTTTTCTGAAGCCAGTTAAAGAAATCAACAGAAACAGCATTTTTGTTCGCAACAAAACGTGTATGAGAAAGATGCGTAATCTTTAGCATATTAACTTCAAACCCTAATTCATTTAACTTTTCTTTCATCGCCATAGCTTCTTCTTCTTTTTTAGGCGAATACATAATCCCGCCTTTGAATTTTGTTCCGTCGAGAGACGGTTTATCGCGGTATATCATTCTGTTAATA
This sequence comes from Candidatus Gastranaerophilales bacterium, assembly GCA_944323495.1. Next base: position 16,876 of record CALUSZ010000105.1, on the reverse strand, counting down.
ACTTCCTGCGTTTTTTGTGGGTCTAAAATCCAATAGCTTATATATCCTCTCTGATTTGGAGCACCCGGAAGCGTTGCTATTTCAATCTTATTCTCATCAACGCTTCTTGCAAATGCTGCATATTGAGAAAGCTCATAAAAACTCATATCTGTTTTTACATATGTATTACAAATATTTAATACTTCCGGAATCTTTGTAATTACCTGCGGGGAATGAAGTTTTTCAAACAGGCTCCTCATAAACCACTGCTGGCGCTGCGTTCTTCCGATATCACCGAGCCCGTCTTTTCTATATCTCAAATAACCTACAGCCTGTTTACCGTTCAAAACTGTGTTCCCTTTTGGAAGGTCAATATGGAGCTTTCCGGCATAATCATGGTAACGCATAGGTTTTTCTACATAAATGGGAATTCCTCCAAGTGCATCAACTATTTTTTCGACAGCTTCGTCGTGAACGATAATATACTTATCAATTTTTATTCCAAAAGTTTCTTTAAGTGTTTTTTTGACTAAATCTACACCACCTAACGCGTGAGCAGAATTAATCTTTTGAATCCCGTGGTTATCAGGAAGGTAAACTTTGCTATCACGCGGAATAGATATTGCATTAATAGTTTTCGTTTTAGGGTCGATATTAACAATCACTATAGTATCGGAACGTGTTCCTTCCCACATTTTAGTTCCTTCTCCGTTTGAATCAACACCTAAAAGTAAAATATTTTGCCTTCTTGGAGAAAAAGGTACTTCAAAATTATTTCTATCCTTTTTTGAGAAAAACTCATCAGCCTTATCCGGCTCAAGACTATTCAGGAAAAAATTGTTCTCTACAACTGTTACGCATACTATTACTGCACACAAAACAGCTAAAACAATTGTAAATAATAACTTTGCAAAATTAGAAGTTCCTTCTCTTTCCTCACGGATATTTTTTAAAAATTCCCTATATTCTTCTTTTTGATTATTATCATTAGCTATTTTCATCTATTTATACTCTCTATACTAAAAAATTATATTTTAAGCATATACTAAAATCAATTATTGAATTTGCGGAAAAATTAATATTTTTCTCGCAAATTCTTGGGAACGGTTTCACCACAGGCTTGGTGCGGGATAGCACCAAGCCTGTGGTTCACACACCTTAGGCCGGGAGCGAAAAACCTCAAAATCTGTCAATTTTTGGGATTTTCCGCTCCCTCTATTGCAAATGTAACATTTTTCAAGTACAAAGAAGTTATGAAAAAGAAAATTCTTTTTATAAATTTTGGCGGCCTTGGCGATGAAATCCTTTTTCTTCCTTCAATAATTTCCGTAAAAAAAGAGTTTCCCGCCTCTGAAATTACACTCGCACTGGAAGAGAGAAGCAAGGGAATAACAGGGCTTACGGATATTATAGATGAAACTTTGTTTGCCAATATCAAGGGAAGCGGCAAGTACCTTGAGCTTTTAAAATTACTCTTTAAGATTTGGACTAAAAAATTTGATATAGTAATTTCATCAGGCTCAAATAAATTTATCTCAATTTTTTTGTTTTTAACATTTATAAGAAAGCGTTACGGATATAATACGGGTAAACTAAGCGAACTCTTGCTCACAGAAGCGGTTAAATTAAATAAAAATCAATACGCTGCTACTATGTACCATGATTTAGTCCGCCCGTTGAGCGGTGTTGTAACAGAGCTTCCGCAAATAAATGTTGAGAAAAAAGAGACTGAAGCGAATACAGTCTTAATTCACCCCGGAGTAAGTTTATTAAGTGTTCGAAAAAATATGATAAAAACAATTCCTGCAAAAATTTGGGCAGAAGTTGTGGAAAAGCTAGCCGGGCGAGGCAAAAAAGTTATTCTTGCCGGAGGCCCTGATGATAAAGAAACGATTGATACTATTGTAAATACAGTTTCTTCCGAAAAATTCGTTAATATGTACGGCAAGACAAAAAATCTTCGGGAGTTGGCGGAGTTAATATCAAAAGCTGAAATATTTTTATGTTCTGACTCTGCCCCTTTGCACATAGCTTCCGCTCTGGGAGTGAAAACCTATGTAATTTTCGGCTCCACCGATGATAAAAAACTAATTCCTCCAAACGGCAAAGTTATTCCAATCAAGTCAAAAACCTGCACCTGCCCTTTAAGGCCATGCCTGTGGGAGAGACGGCAGACAACCTGTGATACACTTGAATGTTTGAAAATATCTTCTGATGAGATTGTGAAAATTTTATGCTAAAATGTTATAAACCAAAAGGAGAATTATGGCAAAAGGTTTAGAGTTCGATCCGGGATTTGCACCGTATATTTTAGCGTTTAGAGGTACTGTTGAATATCTTTATATGGATATTAACAGATTCAAGAATTTATCACAGAGAAAAATGAAGTTCAGGCAGTATTACAAAAAATTTCTTGAACTTTTTTATAATAATCTCGGTTTCTATGTCGGGTGTCTTATGTGGGCAGCTTATCTCAAAACACAGCCTGAGCAGGAAATCCTAAACAACAGCTGTTTTAACCAGCCTTATGATGAGGAAGCTAATATTTCCGATACAGAATTTATGATTAAATTTCTGGAATTATTCCCTAAGGATATGAAATATTTTCTCGGCGAAAATTATGAGATTAATCAGGGTGATTTGAAAATTTTAGAAATGTATAAAGAGTTTTTAATTATTAATAAGGGTTTTGTTGAGACAAAATACAATACTGATATTAAGCTCCCTGAAGGCATGAAAACCGATGGGGCAGAAACATTTAAAGAAAAGATTGATGAGGTTTTGAAGCAGGAAGATTTATCAAAACTTCTTGAGTACAGGGATTTGGTATGTCAAATATAATTAATACGGCAAGGGGCTTTGAAAAAGCCGATTTAGTAATAAAAAATGCAAATATTATCAATGTTTTATCTGAAGAAATTTATCAAGCCGATATTGCAATAAAAGACGGAATTATTGCAGGTGTCGGAAATGGATATTTTGGCGAAAAAGAGATTGATATAAACGGAGCGTACGTGTCTCCTTCATTTATTGACGGGCATGTGCATCTTGAAAGTACAATGATGCTCCCGCGGGAGTTTGCAAAAATAGTACTTCCGGCAGGCACAACAACGGTTATTATTGACCCGCACGAAATCTCAAACGTTCTCGGGCTCCACGGAATCAGTTTTATGCACGAAGTCGTGAAAGATTTGCCTATTGATGTTTATACAATGCTCCCTTCCTGCGTTCCGGCAACACCTTTTGAGACATCGGGATTTGACCTTACAAGCTATGACCTTTCGCTTTTAATCGATAAACCATGGGTTTTAGGATTAGCGGAGATGATGAATTTCCCCGGAGTTTTAAATCAGGATAAGAATGTTATGGCAAAATTGGAGCTTGCAAAATCTTATAACAAATGTATAGATGGCCATGCTCCGTATTTGAGCAATAAAGATTTGTGCGCGTATATTGCAAGCGGCGTAAAATCTGACCACGAATGCACGACACCAGAAGAAGCGATTGAAAAAATGCGGCTCGGCATGTATATCATGATACGCGAAGGAACGGCAGCTAAAGATTTGGAGGCATTGATTCCGGTATTACAAGAGTGTAATACAAGAAAATGCATTTTTGTTACTGATGACAGACACCCTGCGGATTTAAAAGAACATATAAACGGCATGGTAAGACGTGCCGTAAAAGCGGGAGTTCCGCCCGTCAAAGCCGTACAGATTGCAAGCCTGAATACGGCTGAATATTTCGGACTCAAAAACCTTGGTGCAATAGCTCCGGGGTATAAGGCCGATATGCTTATTCTTCCGGATTTAAAAACATTTAAGCCTGATATTGTAATCAAAAACGGCCAAATTGCGGTAGAAAACGGGAATATTGTTTCCAAGATTCCGGAAAAAACCGCAATCGAGACCAGAAACTCCGTTAATGTAAGATGGATTACGCCCGAAGATTTTGTAATTAAGGCAGAAGCTGCGAAAGTTCAAGCACTCGAGGTTATACCTAATCAGCTTATTACAAAATCCGTTGTTTCAGAAATTAAAATTCAAGACGGAAACGCCGTAAGTAATATTGAAAATGATACATTAAAGATTTGCGTAATAGAAAGACACCGCGCTACAGGAAATATCGGCAAAGGTTTTGTCAAAGGCTTTAACCTCAAATGCGGAGCAATAGCATCTACCGTGGCACATGATTCTCACAACATGATTGTAATCGGAACAAATGATGATGATATGTACGCGGCCGCAGTTGCCCTGATTAAATGCCAGGGGGGAAAAGTGGTTGTGAAAGATGGAGAAATAATCTCTTCTCTTCCTCTTCCTATAGCAGGATTAATGTCAGACAGAGACTTTGATTTTGTTATCTCTAAATGTCATGAACTTAATCAAGCTGCACATTCTATCGGCTGCAAGTTAGAAGACCCTTTTATGACAATGGGCTTCCTGTCGCTGCCTGTTATTCCGGAATTAAAAATTACCGATAAAGGGGTTTTTGATACCAACAAACTCGATTTTATTAATATATTTGAAACTGCTGAAACGATAGTAGTTTCGTAGGTTGGGTGAAACCCAACAATTTATTATAATTTATTCATAATTCTATATTGATTAATAAAATAACATTATTGTAATTTATATTTCATAGCAATCTATTTATTTGTTGGGTTTCACCCAACCTACAGCTATTTTTGTACCAAAGCCAATTCTGGAATTGCTTGACATCAATCCCGAACAAGACCAAATCGAAATGGAAGTGGAGGGAAAAGTGATGAAGATTAAAAAAGCAGAAAAGGGGCAAGAAGAGACCTAACATCGTTCGGGTATTAATTTAAAATATTATCAAATATAATACTCGGCGCCTGCTCAACCTCCTTATTTCCCCAGCCTTTGGCCTTTGATGAGGTTGTTATATAAAGCTTCTTCTGCGCACGGGTAATTGCTACATAAAGGAGACGCAGACTCTCTTCCGAATTAAATTCCTTTAAGACAAGCTCCTCTTTGCGTTTGTAATTAGAATTAAATGACTTAACCTCTTCCATAAATAATGATGAAGACTTAAGTTTTTGTTTTTCTACATCAATTTGAAGATTTTTCTCCGCCATCTCCGGAAGAAATACATACTCAAACTCATCACCCTTAGATTTATGCAAAGTCATAATCTGAACCTTACCTTTCATTGCATCTTTATCTTCCTCATCGGAGAAGAACTTAAATCCGCTCAAAGAAGGTCGTTTTGATAATTCTTCAAGCCGCTGCAATGTGAGGTCAAATTTCCCCTGTGCATTCAATCTTTTTACAAGTGTTGCTATTAAATATACATTTGATTTCTCAATATCACTTGTATAATAAAAAAGTCCTATTCTTATTACTAATTCCTCGAGCGGCAGCGTAGAAGAATTAAGCCAGTATTGCATGTCCCACAAAAACTGCGACAAATCCGCTGATTCAATATCATCTCCGTCTTTTTGTATAAAAGGAATTTCAGAGGCTCTTATATGCAGCTGGAGTCTGGGTTTATAAAAGCCTAAATCAGCAAGTGTTTCGTACACAGATACAAGTATCTCATTATCATACGGGGATTGAATAAATTTCAGAATAGAAAATATCGTGTTAAATACTCCCTTCTGGCCCAGAGATTCGCTTCTTGTAATACTTTTTAAGCCGGCATTGTTAATAAATTCAGCCCAATTCCCGACCTGATAATTGTTTCTTAATAATATTCCGACCGTTGCATCTTTATTTCTGGTCAAGATATTTTTTATCTCTTTCAATATAAAATTTCTCTCCGCAAAATTGTTTTCAAACACGCAGGAGAAAATAGCATTCTCACTTACAGGATTTTTCCCCTCAACCCCTCTCATATAGCTTTTGAAAAAAGCTTTCGGAAGGATTTTGTCTCCAAAATCAACAAGCTTATTCGCTAAATCCATGACATCTTGCGTACATCTCTGGGAATAATTCATCTCTACGGTTTTATCCGCACTCTGGATAAAATTTCTGAACCCTTCAACATCAGCGTTAGAAAAAGTTGTTGTAATCGCTTGATTAATATCACCGCAGCGGATTAAATTTTTATGTTTACCCGACAATAATCCGATTAATTTCTGCTGCACAGCCGATGAATCCTGTGCTTCATCTTCTATAATATATTCGCACTGCCCCCTGTAATATTCTAAAATATCAGGATTATTTTCTAAAAGCTTTACCGACATGATTAAAATATCATCATAATCAATCAAATCAGCTTCCTTCAACTCCTTCTGGTAAGCACGGAAAAATTCCTTAAATTTTAATGTCTTTTTATCCGCTGATTCAGTATCAATATTCCCTTCCTGCAGCTTTAAAACCGAAATTGCCCTATCAAACTCTTCCAGCTCTGTTTTTGTATATTTTCCTCCAATACCCCTTATTATACGCATTCTCTGCGTATCGTCACATATATCAAAATCTGATGAAAGATTCAGCCTTTCAAAATTCGAATTTTCTTTAATAATCTTAAGCGCCAAACCATGTATAGTACTGATATTAGGAAGCCTGTTTGTATTCGGGCACATGTTCTTAATTCTTTCCCTAAAATTTCTGGCCGCAGAATCCATATAAGTCAAAACATAAATATGTTCGGGATTAACTCCTCTATCCATTAGTTTAATTATTAATGCCAGCAAAATCGTGGTTTTCCCCGCCCCCGGAACAGCAGAAATCGCCATAGAGCCTTTTTCATAATCCAAAACCGGCTTCTGATCGGGACGCGGAATAATCCTGAAAGCTTTCTTTTCTTCTACAGGTTCATCATCTCCGCCTGCGAGATAATCTTCAATCCCGCCGAGATTTTCAACGCCTGACGGATCAAATAAACTTGAGCATGCCCAGACATGCTCCCGCGCTAAGAGGAGAAGCTTTCTTAAAATCCTTGCAGTCTTTTGTTTTGATAAAAATATATCATCTTCAACCGTATATTCGTCTTTTGTCCAATCAGCCTGCATAACCCATGCATTATACAAAGGCCCCGTATCCGTTTTTACCCAGTCACCATGCGATACATCAAGCCAAAACTGATATTTTGTTGATATTTTGTTATCAATAATTTTTTGCGGAGTCGCTACAACTAAATCATTATCATGTATTTCTAATGTTGAACTGGGGTTTTCTGCAATAATAGAATTTTCTATCTGAATAATAATATCGTCAGCCCTTTCAATAACCTGCTCCCAGCCTAAAACACTCTCAAAATCCTTAAGCTGTTTTATAAAGAAATTAAATTTATTAATCTTTGTTTCGTCTACATAATCCACCGAGCTGTAAAACATGTCAAAAACTTTCCTAGAAAGCTTTTCCTCTTTTGATTTAATCCTAACAAAAGCCTCATGGAATTTTTGATATTTGTCATTATAAAACTCTGTTTCATTCGGAAGCTCATGCCTCTCTTTATAATACTCAAGAATTGTCTTGCAATATTTTAAAGGAATACCGATAAAATCAGAAAGTATAACCCGCAGCTCCATCTCGGAGATTTCAATTCCGAGCATGAGTTTTAAAATATTCAAACTCGATTTTACAAGCGGATTGTCTGCAAGTTTTTCACTCCCTGACAAGAATAAAATATTACACCCCAATTTTTCTCTAAGTGTAAAATGAAGCATGTCGTCCTGAAGCGGAGTTATGATAGCAATATCTTTTGGAAGAATGTTTTTTTTGAATAAGTTTTGTATCTTTTCAATCGTATAATCCAGAATTTCCGCGCGTTTTGAGAGTGAAGTTAATGTAAAATTTTCTAATCTTTTTTTTGTTCCTTCAAGAATGTTGGAGAAGATTATATCACCTTGGGGAAAGGGGGAATTGAATGACTGAGACATGTCCATGCATTCCCCTACCCCTTCGTTAAACAACTTTTCGAGTTTATACTCAATTGAGGTGTCGGCGCTCAAATACCCGCACCTTGAGGAACCTAAAGAATCAAAACAAATTACCCAATCCTTAAGCTGCGGTTTTAGATAACTTATAAAATCAAAACAAACCGGAGTCATCTCATCTGCATCATCAACAAGAAGATATTTAATATCCTTAAAATAATCCGTATTTTTATAAACATGGTTAAAAATCAAAGTCTGTCTCAAATAGTCCAGACTTCTGGTTTTCAAAGTAGAGGACAAAAGTTTTTTTATAATAATTTCCGCATCATCAGCAAACGACTCTTTTAAAATCTTAGACCGTTCTTTTACCTCCTCATTAGTTAAATGATTTTGCACAATTAAAGAATACCTTCTGAAAATTTGATGCAAAAGAGATTTTTTAGAATTATATCCCTTAACCTCAACATGTTTTAAAATATCTTTTAATAAAAACTGCGAGACCTCTAATCCCACCAGATTCGGCAAAATAAAATGTCTCTCTCCCGGAATGGAATTTTCAATAAAACACCAGTTGTCAATAAGTGTATTATATACAATTGAAAAAAAAGAATGAATATTTAACTTTTCAACCGCACTAATTTTTATATTATCTAATATTTTATCCGTAAATTGTTTTTTTAAAGTGGAATTTTGTACAAGAACCAGTATTTCTGACGGTTTCACGCCTTCAGAAACAAGCTCCAGATATTTTTCAACTAATACTTTAGTTCGAAAATCGACTTTAATAAAATTTAATAACATACTCCTTATAGACTATTTTATCATAAATACGGTTCAAACCTCTTGCCAAATCAGAAAATTTTTACTACAATAATCTCGTAAGCAATTACGAATACACTATTTAAGAAGGAGATTAAAATGGCAAGAGTTAAAGAAGAAAAAAAAGGTATTCAAGAACAAATCATTGAATCAGCAGGTCAAATTTACAACTACCTTTCAAACAAAGGTGAAGTATCTATTAATAAAATGAAAAAAGACCTTTCTTTAAACGAAAACTTTGCTGAAATGGGTTTAGGTTGGTTATCAAGAGAAGATAAACTTGAATACACTCAAAAAGCTAAATCAGTAACTGTAAAATTAAGATAGTAACTGAAAAAAAGTTTAAGGAAAAACCTCTCTAAAATTAGAGAGGTTTTTCTTTTTCTACAGTTGGTGACAAACCTTTGATTGCAAATGGTTTGGCAAAATAAACCGCACTTATAATACCTAATATTGCACCTAAAATATTAACAGTAGTTTTTACACCTTTCCATTTATTCGGCAGAAAATTAGAAATTGATAAAAGTCCGCTTCCGGCCATTAAATAAATATAAGCCTTAAAAATCCCTCTGGGTACAGCCACACAATCCTGTACATCGCGCGGATTTTTTACATTATCTGCAATAACATCTATAAACTCGCGCTTTTTAGGTTTTTCGTTATTATAAAAATTCGGCCTTGTTTGTATTTTTGATACGTTCATAACATTTATATTAAATCAGATAAAAAATTTTTTTGCTAAAGAATTTCTTTTTTCTTTTCCTGAAAAAGTTTGAAGAGTTTTTTCATCCTTATAAAATCGTGCCTTGCCAGCTGATAAAATTGTTTAAGCGCCTCCTCATCATTAACTTTATCTAAAATATTAATAAGCATTTCTTCTCTTTTTTTCAGAAAAATTGTTTTAAATTTGTCCTCAGTAAAAATCTCCTTCCAATCATTTAACTCGTCTAAAGATTTTGATTTATTAATTAAATTTAGAACATCTTTTTGTTTATTAATTTCATCAGCGAAAATCTTAAACATCAGTTTTGGCAAGTTATTCTTTTTGAATCTGTTTTTTAAATTCTCCAGCTCATCCATGGTAGTGCATTCTCCGTGAATATAATCGAAAGTATTATATCCTCCTGTATCCAGAATCTTGAAGCTTGCCTGCCCGTAATCTGTTGCATCGAGAATACCTCTATTCATCTGCTCTTCCACCCTCTTGTTAGGGATTTGGAAAACCCCTCCTTTATATCCGACAACTTCCGGAAATCTGTTAATTCCATAAAACACGTTCACAACAGCAGACGGATTATTTTGTTTCAAGAGTTTAAACATATTTTTCATATTAGGAGCTTGTTCCCTATAAAAACTATAATCCCCGGGAACAATATCCGCATGTGTAAAACCTTCCGGCATAAGCGTTTTAATCATAAAATCTAATTTTTTAACTTTTGTATTCGGAGCGGCATGATACATAGCATGGGTTTTAGTTTTATCATTATACAAATACATAACCGCACAATTATGGACAAAAGATGTAGAAATAGGCCTGTCAGAATACGTTTTCAAAAAACTATCGGCAAACCCGTCCCTGTTTGTAGATAAGCCCAGCATATTAAGTTTGAATTTTGTTGCTAAATTTTTTGGAGCAACACTTTTCCAAAAATCATTCAGCATTAATGCTCCCGAGCACTTAGTACCGGCAAAGGCTACCGGTGCTATGTCCTTAATTTCTGTTAATGAATCTTGCAGCAGTCCTGAGACAGTTTTGACAAAAAAATCCTTTGCACCTGTCTGTTTTAACTTTGCCCGTCTAAATACAGTTTTATTACAAGCTTGATAATTAAAATTATTTATTTTTGTAATCTGCATATTAAAACTAAACCCGCACAAAAAAAAATTTGCGGTAATAAAAGTTTGTGTTAGAATAGTTTTGTAGATTGAAAATTCAACATACGGGTGCGTGGCGCAGTTGGTAGCGCAGTTGACTCTTAATCAATTGGTCGTGGGTTCGAGTCCCACCACACCCAATTTTTAAATTCAATAATGGCAAGGCCTTTAGGTCTTGCCATTTTGTTTTAATAACAAAAAATATTGTAATTGTAGATAAAATTTTCTATATTATTGTAAAAATAATATTTTAAATTAGGCAATTTTTTCTACATCAAATACTTTATATATATAAGTGTTGAAGGTTATATTTTAATGTGTACATTTAATCCAATCATGTATCAAAACCAAATAGATAAACTACCTCAAATTCAGCAGGATTATGAGGAAGTAAAGAATACTGTTGATAAAGAAAACAAACTGCCTTCAATCTTTGATATAATACCAACTTTTAGGCGTGTAGAGAGAGTACCGGATAAAGTTGAACATTCCGATTTTGTTCCCGCAACGGGGCTTGTTGCACTGGCGGTTCTTAACGCACCTGAGGATTGGAGAGATATGAAATCCGCTTATGCACAGATAAAAGCTTCCGCACTCGGGGAAAAATTTACACCTTCTTATGACTATAAAACGGCACAACACCCATTCTCGTTTTTCAGGGGAACACTTTTACATAAATTTGTAAACCCTAAGACAAGCCCTTGCCCTAAGCTTGCTAAATGGCTTTTTAAAAATGATACAACTCTGTGGAACACAAAACTTGGTAAATTAGTGACAGAAAAATATAATATAGATGAAAAGTTTATTGATACAACAATTAAAAACATTACACATACGGAACAAAATTCAAACTTCATCAAAGCAAAAAAATTTATAACAAAATCTGCATTTGGCGAATTAACAGCAAGAGCAATGACAAGAACCACAAAAATTGGTACGGTAGTTCTTGGAGGCTTGGAAACTGCTCATTTATTAAAAGAAATATCAGATGGAGAAAATGCAATAAAAGCTACAGCAAAATCTGCAATAAATTTAACAAGCTCAATTGCAGGTATCGGCTATGGCGGTGCAATAGGAGCCAAGTACTTTGGTCCAGTCGGCTCGCTTGTTGGTATGGGACTTGGGGCCATTGCAGGTAATAATATATCTAAATTAATAGATTAAGAATTTTTAATAACTTTTAGTGTACTTTCAAATGCCTCCATACTACCTTGATTAACATATTTTCTAACGGCATTCATTGTGTCAATCGCATCACGTTTAGAAACATCTGCAAACAATATCACATCATCAGTCAACGATTCTACCCATTCTGATGTAATCGTTCTTCTATCTTTGTACATTTTTTCCGCCCATTTTAAATACTTCTGATTAACAGCCTGAAAAGATGGCTGTCTGCAACTTGTACTGTAATTAACCCCTATTTTCATAATACACACTCCTTTTTATTCTATATTAACATGAAAAACTAGAAAATGTGTATCAATAGATTTATTTACAAACAAACAACACATGTTAAAAATACTGGTCACTATATTACAATATTAATAATTTTTTTTAGCTTCTGGCTTACATTACCCTTAATCAATTGAAGTCTTACCAAACTCAGTTTTAATAAAAAAGAGGGTTTTAGCCCTATTTTTTTATACCTTTTCTTTCTGCTTGTATGACTTCATTCAGCCTTTGATTTAACAATGCCAGCTTCTCATCATATTGATATTCTGACAAATCATAGTTTTTATTCTGAAATTTCAGACTTTCAGCTTTTTCAATATGCTTATCAATCCTGTATTCAGCCTTATGAACATTCATATCATCCATTAAATTATACCTAAGAAATTGTAAAGTATTTATCTTTTCGTCAGCATTTTTTCCACATAAAAATTTATCCAGATTTTCAGCCGTCAAAACTTGTTTTTCCGCAATATTTTGTGAATAAAAATCCATAACCTTCTTTATATTATACCCTCTGTTAAACAATAGAAATCTACGAGTCAAGAACTTCGGGTTACAAATCATATTAAAAAACCTTTGAGTTTCTTTTAAAAAGAACTGTGATGCACTTTGAGGGATATTGCTATACCAGTATGTAAGCGGAATAAAAAAAGCAAATCCCTTCACTTTTCTTCTGGAGTCAAGCAAAGGAGTCAGAGTAGTCTTCTTCCAATCATTAGCCTCAAAAATATTGATTTCTGGCTTTATACCGCTAGCCTCCCTAAGAACTCTTTTAAAAACAGACTGTTTAACTTCTCTATTGACAAATTCGTCATGCAGATTATCATAAAACTTAAGATTCAATAATCTTGCCTTCTGAAGTCTTTGTTCAGTTGTACCCTTGGCCATTGACAGAGGTAAAAATGTTTTGCTTTTATTTATACTTAATTTCATCATACTATTTATAAAACCCGTAAAAATTTTTTTTGCTACCCCCCTCCTGCGAGTTGGTTAAGCTGTAAAAGTTTATTAACAGTTTCTTCATATTCAATTTTTGCATCCGTTGCTTGGATAAGAAATTCATTAATATTCTCCATTAAAGCAATAGCCTTATCACAAACCGGATCAGAACCTTTCACATAAGCCCCGATATTAATCAAATCTTCATTTTTTCTATATACTGCAAGCAGGTTTCTGATATTTCCGGCAGCCGTACGGTGTTCTTTTGTAGTCACATCCCCCATAACACGGCTTAAAGACTGTAAGACATCGACTGCCGGATAATGGTTTTTGTGAGCCAAATCACGCGAAAGTACAATGTGTCCGTCCAAAATACTTCTTGCAGTATCAGAAATCGGCTCATTAAAATCGTCACCTTCAACAAGTACCGTATACAGCCCGGTAATTGTTCCGAATTCATTTGTACCGGCTCTTTCCATTAATTTTGGCATAAGAGCAAACACAGAAGGTGTGTAACCTCTTGTTGCCGGCGGTTCCCCGATTGCAAGTCCGACTTCTCTCTGCGCCATAGCAATACGTGTTACACTATCCAGCATAAACAAGACATCCAAACCCTTATCTCTAAAATATTCAGCAATAGAAGTTGCAACAAAAGCAGCCTTAATTTTAACAAGCGAAGGCTGTTCTGAAGTTGCCGCAATAACAATAGAGCGCTTCATGCCTTCAGGCCCGAGTATTTCCTCGATAAACTCCTTAACCTCACGTCCCCGTTCACCAATCAAGGCAATTACGTTCAAATCGGCAGATGTATTTTTTGCCATCATACCGATAGTTGTACTTTTTCCAACGCCTGAGCCGGCAAAAATCCCCATTCTTTGCCCTTTTCCAAGAGTCATAAATCCGTCTACAGATTTTATCCCAAGTGCCAGAGGTTCAGATATACGTTTTCTTTTTAAAGGATTAATTGCATCAGCCCTTGTTGAACGGTATTCAGAGAACCTTATACTGCCCAGAGTATCAATTGGATTTCCGAGCCCGTCTAACACGCGTCCTATAAGCTGGTTTCCAACTCCAATCCTCATTGCTCCTCCGGTATTTACAACCAAAGCCCCGGGACGGATTCCATCAGGATTAGCAAGAGGCATTAAAAGTATTTTATCGCGCTTAAAACCGACTACTTCTGCCATTGTAGGCTTGTCGTTATAATCATTATAGATATAGCACAAATCCCCAATAGAAGATTTTGGCCCGTCAGATTCAATCGTAAGTCCGATAATTTCAGTAATCTTACCGATTTCTTTTATAGTCTGCGTATTTTTGATTATATCTAAATACTTATTTTTGTCCCAGCTCATCTTCCGTACCTGTAATCATTTTTTCTGTAATCTCTGCAATCTGCGCAGAAATTCTTGAATCTAATCTTGCAGAGGGAGTCTCTACAATAACTCCATCAGGTGAAAGAGAGTTATCTTCCAAAATCTTAAGAGTTTGAAGTTTAGGAAATTCACTTCTAAAATTCGGTACAAGTTTATTAATATTATCTACCAGCAGCGGATTAACAATGATTGTAATTGTTTCTTTGTCATTAAGTTGTCTTATAGCATCCAGCGTAATCTTATAAAGTACCTGATTAGAAAATTTCTGGTGGCATACTTTATCAGCTATGGTACTTACCAGATCAACAATATCCCGCGAGGCAGAATCTATTATATTCTTCTTCATTTCATAAGAACTGCCGGCAAGAGTTTCCAAAGACTTTAACCCTTCCTTAGCATCATTCTGAAACTTATAAAGCCCGTCCTGCTCACCCTTTTTAAACCCTTCATCATATGCCTGCTTTTTTATTGATTCATACTCTTTCTGTGCCTTTTTTCGGGCTTCTTCAATAATTCTTTCCGCCTCATTATTAGCAGTCTGAATAACAACCTGTGATTTATTTTCGGCATTTGAAATAATCTGCTGTGCCTTAGCATCAGTTTCTTCAATAATCTGCTGGACTTTAGCCTGCTGTCGTGTAACCCTTGTCTGTTCTACAGGTAACACAAAGCTTTCGCCCATCTGAATTTCCTGGCCTTTTATCCTGTTACTACTCAATTAATTCGTCCTCAACACTTGCACGCGTAATAGTAATCTCACCTGTTGCTTCAAGATTTCTAATTGCATTAACAATACCGGTTTGAGCTTCCTGAACTTCTTTAGCACGAACAGGACCAAGGTATTCCATATCATCAGTAAGCATCTGTTTTGCACGCTCTGACATATTCTTAAATATTTTTTCCTTAATCTCATCCTTTGTACCCTTAAGTGCAAGAGCAAGCTGTTTTGTATCAATTTCTCTAAGAAGTCTCTGAATAGCTCTGTCGTCAAGAATAATAATATCTTCAAATACAAACATCAAATCGCGTACTTCCTGCGCCATTTTTTGATTTTCAATATCGAGCCATTCCATAATATTCTTTTCGGTACCTCTGTCACAGCAGTTAAGAATATTCGCTAAAGATTCCACACCGCCTGCATTCGAGAAATCCTGAACCAAAAGAGCCGAGAACTTACGCTCTACAATATCTTCAATAGTTGATAAAATCTCCGGATTTGTAGGAGTCATATCAGCAATTCTCATAGAAACAACAGCCTGAACATCCGGCGGAAGAAACGCAAGCACCTGTGCGGACAATTCCGGTCTCAAATATGCAAGAATTAAAGCCAAAAGCTGCGGGTTTTCAGAAGCGAAGGTGTTTGCAAGCTGAGAAGGATCTGCTTCATTAAGAAAATAAAACGGATTTGTGTTAACCATTGCGTTAACTTTTTCCAATAATTTAGATGCTTCCTGTTCGCCGTATGTCTGCGCCAATAATTGTTTTGCATAGCTGATACCACCTTGAGCAACATAATTTTTAGCCTGAAATACCGTTTTAAACTCTAAAAGGACTTCATTTAAATCTTCATCAGAAATCTTACCCAAATTTGCGATATCCAGCGTAATCTGTTCCAGCAAATCCTCATCTTTAATATTTTTGAGTATTTCAGAAGCCGTTGATGGGCCCAATGCAATCAGAAGAGCCGCGACTTTTTGGCTCGGACGCGTTATTGTCTTTTTTGCTTCTTCTTTTGCCTTTTTAATTTCTTCTATACCCATTTTTTACCTGTTTAAATTTCCGCACCCTAAATGCTAATCTCTTATAAACGAAGTTAATAATTTTGCAGCGTCTTCGGGTGAAGCCATTACAGCTTCGTTTAATTCATTAATATTTTGTTCCTTTTGTGTCTTAACTTCTTTTTTACTAAGCTCTATTCTTGGCATATCCTCTTCCGGTTCCGGCTCTTCCATCTGCTGTTCTGCAATTTCCTCCTGTGCCCTGCGCTCTATTCTACGTGCTGAAGGCATTTTGGAAATAAAATTCTTCAATATATAAAGTGCAAAACAACCGAGAATAAGAACTATAACAAGCGGTATTACGGAAGATGTAATAAAGTAGAACATCTGCTCTTTCTGATACTGCTCTGCAAAAGCTTCCTGAGCTTTCTTATCAATAGTTGCACCTTCAAACTGCAATCCTGATACTGATATTACATCACCTCTGGAGAAATCAACACCTGAGGCTGATTGAACAAGACCTCTCAACTCTTCTTTTTCTGATTCTGTCAGAATTTTATTAACAGCAACTGCGATAGAAAGTCTTTTTATTGTACCGGGAGCATAAACTACTTGCTTAACCTCTTTTGAAACGCTGTAGTTTACAGCTGTTTTTTGTTTTGAATAATTCAAATTTCTCTGATTAACATTATTAGGATTAGGAACATTGTTAGGGTTTTCGTAAGTCTCCACCTCTGTTTGAGAGCTTGTTACAACACCCTCTGCCTTGCCTTCAAGCGGAATATAGCTTTCAATAGTTGACTTGGCCGAATTAAAATCAATATCAGCATTAACCTGAACAGATACATTTCCTTTACCTACTATTT
>CALUSZ010000104.1 GCA_944323495.1 Candidatus Gastranaerophilales bacterium | reverse complement strand
CCGTAATAAGCGCAATCATAATTATTGCAGGGAGATTAAGAGATACTGGTATCCCGAATATATGCGGGATTGCACTCCCGGCGTCAAGTCCGTGCGTATTACAATAATGAACCGCTGAGCGGCAATCATTTACAAGCCATACCGGAGGGTTTACAATCCAGGCAGGAAGTACAGCGGAAAAACCTTTCATAAACTGTAAAAAATGATTTGTCCAAGCGCAAGCTACAGCAATAAACCCGATAGCATATTCTAACATCAAAATCCAGCCGACAATCCACGCCGCGAATTCTCCTAATGTAGCAAATGTATAAGTATACGCTCCGCCAGCAACCGGAATCATTGTCGCAAATTCACAGTAACAAAGCGCAGAAAATACACAAGCAATAGCTGCAATAACCATGGAAATCGCTAAAGCAGGGCCAGCACCAGGACTTGTACCATCAGGGCTTCCGGCAGCTGCAATACCTACGATTGCAAAAATTCCTGAACCAATAATTGCACCGACTCCGAGGATAATCAAATCCCAGACACCTAAAGTTTTCTCTAATCCGCCGCTTTCAGCTCCAGCCAGAGCATCATCCGGATTTTTGCGTGTAATCATCTTTCCCAAAACGTGGGAAATCGCGTTTGTGAAGTT
Source organism: Candidatus Gastranaerophilales bacterium (assembly GCA_944323495.1). The sequence continues at coordinate 12,579 of CALUSZ010000104.1, read as the reverse complement.
AGTTTTTGCCATCTAAAACCTTTCTTTTGTTTTGACTGTCTATATATTTGCCTTAAGCAAAGGGAAGCCGAGCTTTTCTCTTTGCGCAACATACAAATTTGCCACAGCAGAAGCCATTGTTCTTACTCTGTTTATGAAATTAATACGTTCATCTTTGCTTATAACCCCTCTTGCGTCTAAAAGGTTAAATGTGTGAGAACATTTTAATACATAATCATAGGCAGGAAGCACAAGCTCCGCTTTTATACAATTATCGACTTCTTTTTGATATGCGTCAAACAAGCTGAATAATCTTTCAGCATCAGAATATTCAAAATTATATTTAGATTGCTCAATTTCGTTTTGGAGGTAAATATCGCCGTATTTTAAAGTATTATTCCACATAATATCAAATACGGATTCTTTATTTTGAATATACATAGCAATTCTTTCTAATCCGTAAGTAATTTCAAGCGCAACCGGCTTAACCTCTAAACCTCCAACTTGCTGGAAATAAGTAAACTGTGTAATCTCCATTCCGTCAAGCCAAACCTCCCAGCCTACACCGGCAGCGCCGAGAGTCGGAGATTCCCAGTTATCCTCTACAAATCTTACATCGTGTTTGGATAAATCAATACCCATTGCCTCAAGACTCTTTAAATACAATTCCTGAGCATTATCAGGAGACGGTTTTAAAATAACCTGATATTGGAAATAATGACCTAAACGATTTGGGTTTTCGCCATATCTAGCATCAGTCGGGCGTCTGCAAGGCTCAACCATCGCTGTAGACCACGGTTCCGGTCCCAATGCTCTCAAAAAAGTTGCCGGATTCATTGTCGAAGCACCTTTTTCAATATCATAAGGCTGCTGAATTATACAACCATAATCTGACCAAAAGCGTGAAAGATTTAATATCAAGTCTTGAAAATTTAGCGCCATTTATATTCCCTTTTCTATTGTATTTTGTACACTTATTATACATATAAAAAAGCTTAGACGCAAATTTCTCTTTTCTTTTTGTAAATTTTTGTAAAGTTTTATAAAAGTTATGAAAATTTAAGTCATATATAAATTTTATATAAATATGACTACTTCAAATAACATAGTATTAAATGTAGGAAATCAAGGCTTATCATATGCAATTGATAAAGAGCTGGATAAGCAGCTTGGGCAAGATGTCACTTTGAAATACAACGAGTGGACATCAGTTTTTGATTTAATTAAACAAAACCAAGTTGAGAGTAATAAATCACAGTTTGGCGAAAATGATACTGATATAAAAAATGGCAAACAATTTGTAGTTCAGCAAAATGAAGAATATGCAATTAATTCTACGGTTTGGTCAAAGATAATTGAGATTGCTAAAAAGAACTTGGGAATAACAGACGAAAAATCAAAAGCATCGCAAGAAACTGCAGTTACAGCTGAGACCTCCAACGCAGCAGCATCAAATACCGAAACAGAAAACGCTCCCGAAGAAAAAGTAAAAGAACTTCTTAAAAACAGCGGAATAGATTTTGCCGGACTTACGGAAGAAGCTCAAAAAGATGTTCTATCAAAATATAATACAATGTTAACAGTCGCTAAAGGCTACGGACAAACACTGGATGATGAAACCCTGCAAACCAGACTTGCAAATTACGTTCAAGGTAAAAAATATACCAATTTTACAGAAAGTGTCCTATTGAATCCGGAACAACAGACAACCTTTAATGAACATTGCAAGAATGGATTTAAAGATTTAGATGAAATGAAAACTACATACAAAGCCTGGGGTGATGCTATCGTTGAAGCATATGACAGGGACGGCTTAAAAGACTCCTCTGACGGAGACTTAAATCTTAATTTCCAAGAAATGCTATACAGTGAACTCATAAAACGTTATAAAATGACCGGAGATAATGATACAATAGCTGCACAAAAAGCGTTGAAAACAGTTGAAAAATACAAAGATTTTGATTTGTCTCAAATTCAAAACTGGCAGTTAGATGATTCTGCCGAAGCTGAAACAGTCACAGAAGTTGCGCTACGATTTGCAACTTTAGATCAAAACGGAGATTACAGAGTATCTACCGATGAAGCAGGTGCATTCATGCTGGCTACTGCGCAAGCACAGGATAATAAAAACGCAATCACACCTGAAGAAGTTTTGGCAGTAGAAAATACTATCGGCAGTGATAATGATCAAAAATTAAACGACAATTTAAAAACTTATTACGATTTTCTTACACAGCAATAGTATTAGTTAACCCACTTAAAGCTTGTAACGTAATCTTCACCGTTAATATTACCCTTTATTTCTGCGATAAATTTTCGGTATGCTTTGCTTGAGAGTTCTATACCGGGGATTTTATTGATTTTTTCAAGTATTGCAGTATCCTTTGATAAATCTACGCCGGGTATTGCGTTAAATAAAGTATTTAATGACAAATTCCCTATTGGTCCAAACATTGTAGAAATCTTCTTAGACAGAAGCCCGAATACTTCCATCTCCGCATCTGCAGTTGAAAAATTATAATTTCCGGTAATAAAGAGGCTTAAATCCTTGCCGGAAGTTGATATTTCCATGTTTTGAGCAATACCGTCTTTTATTTTTATATCGCCGTGAATATTTGAAAATTCGCCGGTTTTGAGCGGTGTTACAATATCTATAATACTGTTTATTGAAAGACCTGTAAGTCCGCCTTTTAAAAGGTTTCCTGCTTTTAGAAGATATTCAAGAGAGCCCAGTTTCGGCATTCTGCCGTTAGAAACATCAAACACAGAGCTTCCGTTAAGAGTCTTCATACAGTTATCAAAATTCGTACCGTCGCAAGACAGGTTTATATCACCTGTCATATCGCCGTAAAGCTGATTATTTAAATCAAATACAGCAATACTCAAGTCATTTGCATCAATATTTTTTGCTTTCAGCTTAATTCCTGTTCCGTTATCAGCCAGATTATATTTGAATCGGCCATTCAGAACCCCATTTGCTATATTAAACTGAAAACGGCTGACATCAACAATACCTTTTTCATTGAGTGATGCATCTGCTGAAAATCTTTCCGCTACAATATTACGCAGATGAATGCTGTCAGCATCCATTTTAAGATTTTTAATAACAACACTTGTAAGATCAAAACCCTCAAACGATTCAAATGACTGGTAATTATCAACCTGAGACAATTTCAGTTTATTTACAATATAATTCAAATCCAAAAGTTTTGTTCTGAGTTCTGCCTGAGTTATATAATAAGGCGGAGTAAGCTTATTTTTCATAACTCCTTTGATTGAAATATCGTTACCTAAAATCTCACCAATAGAAGTAAGCTCAATGGTTTTATCCTTAAACAGCAGTGTAATGTTTTTCATTGTTGTATCTAAAAATGGTATATTCGTTTCAAAGATATGAAAACTACCGAGAAGTTTTGGATCGGAAAGCCTGCCGTTGAACTTTAAATCAGAAGTAAACTGCCCTTGTTTAATATTAGGTTTTCTGAATATTATATTAAAAATCCTTGCATCTGTCGGATTCGCAGTCTTGATATAAAGATTATTAAATACTAAATCATCTTTAAATATTTCAATACCGCCCTTAGCTTTTAACATATTTAATTTTGTATCATGCCCGCTTTGTGAAGAAATAATTTTGTCATATGAAAATTCTCGTATTTTTAAAATATTTTGTTTAAGGATTTTTGTATCCAGTGTTAAGGAAATGGCATTTTCGACATCTCCTACTGTTGCACCAAGATAATAAATGCTGGAATCTTTTGACATATTAGCATCAGCTTTTATATCAAAATTATCTTTTACCCCCCGGGCTCTTAGAGAATATACTATATCGCCCTTTATTTTGATAGGATATACCTGATTCTTATTTATATATTTATCAATAAATTCCTGACGCGGTTTTGAATTAAAATAGAGTTCAAAATTTTGTCTGTCAAAAATATCATAGATTTCTCCATCAGCCAATATAGGCATTTCATCGGCTAGAAAATTTATCTTATTAAGTCTTAAATTATTATTCCTCATAATCAAACTTCCGTTTATGATTTTTACCGGAAGATTTAGAGGGGTGTATGTAAAGGAAATACCGCCCAAATCCGCATACGCATTTAATTTATTGTTATTAATTCTGCCATTTATATTTATTCTCTCCCCTTTATTAAACTTAATTGTATTTAGCTGTTTCCTTAAATTTTCCGGAACAAATGGATATCCGGCAAAAAGATTTATAAGAGAAAGGTCAAATGATTTTGCCTGAAGATTTCCGTTAATTTTAGGCTTAGAAGATGATACGCCGTCAGCTGTCAGGTTTACATTAAAAGAACTTTCTCCAATATTACCTTTTATGTTCGACAACGTCAGTTTATCACGGTCAAGCATAATTTTGCCGTTTGAAAGTTTTAGTTTATTTTCAGGAGTTGTACCTAAGATTCCTGCATTAAACTTAACCTTATCATATTCGATTTGCTGAATCTTTCCTTTGTATTCGGCATTGATACTCAAAAGAATATTTCCAAGTTCGTTTTGAAGTTTATCAGGTATCGCATCGTTCAGATTAAATCTTGGAATACTAACATTAATATCTGCAATCTTATTATCAACAGAAGCCTTTGCACTAAGCTTTGAACTTCTTATTTCTGATGTTATATCAGCCTTAGCATTAATTCCGTCAATATCAAGTGTGCCTTTCGTATTCTTTAAAACAGCACCCTGCATTGCAAAAGTATCTCCGAGAAGCGTCAAAGTACCTTTTGCCGAAAAATTCTTATTAAATTTCAAATCTTCTACATATTTTACAGCGCCGTAAACTTTGAGATTTAAATCACAAGGCCCCTCGCAAACATCAAGCTGCGGAAGAATTTCATGCACCTCTTTTATCATTGTAGCGGTCTGAAGCGCTTTATATAAACCTCCAATATCTTGTTTTGCGGCTTTTACATCAAAATCAAACTTTCCAAAAAGATTACAAACACCCTTTATATCAACAGGCTTGCCGTTTATTTCCCCTCTTTTTGTTATAAAAGAAGCGCTCTGGTCATTAAAGGAAAGTACTGCTTCTCCTTTTTCAAGGACTAAATCCTTCATTTCATTAAAGCTTGTTGTTACATTATGAAAATTCAAAACACCCCATACATGCGGATCTTTTCGGTTACCCTTGACTATTATATCAATATTTCCGTCTCCTTTAACGTCCATAATCGGAACAGGACCTATTATAAAGTTAAGGACATCGTGGATTGGAAGCACTTTTTCCTCTGCTAATGACAAATCGACATGCTTAGTACTCCAAACCCGCATATCAGCATATTTTACGTTATAAAGTTCTACTCCGCCCTTTACCCATACACGTTCAGCGCCGCCTGCCGGAACATTAACATCATAGTAAACATACCTGCCTGTAAATTTCAGCTTCACAGTAGCACCTCTGGCATTTTTTATAGGGCGGTTCAGAATAATATCATCTATAAAAACTTCTCCAGTAATATCAGGCTCTTTTGTATCACCATTTATCGTAAAATTACCAATTGTTTTTCCATAGACTTTGTTTTGCTTAAGCTTATAGACATTAAATTCCTCTACAACAATCGGCGGTAAAAGATTTATTATATCCTCTACTTTTGATTCATCAAGCTGTACAAGCAAATTAAGCTGTGTAAGCGGGCTGTCCAGATAATTTAAGATTGAACCGCTTATTACTGAATGAATATTGTCAGATTTTATATCAACTCTTTCAAAATTAATAATTTTACTGGTAAGATTGAAGTTTGAATTAATATAAAGCTTGTCGGGAAAAATCATGGATTTAGCAGAATCTTTCATTATAACAGCACAATCTTCAAACACTGCGCTAAGCTTGGATTTGTCAACCTCAACATTAATAATCCCCCTAAGATTTACAAAATCCGCAGGAAGATACTGCTTAAGATAATCACCTAATGGTGCAAGATTGAAATTCTTTATCTGAACATCGATGATACTTCTTTTTACATCATTATTGCGCGGGAGATAAAGATGCGCTTCTGCTTTTGATACAGAATTATTGATATCAACTTTGCTTGAAAAATTGACTTCTATAAACCGGCCGTTTCTTTTGTAAAAAATGTCTTTTCCGGTATATATCACCGGAGTTTTTACATCTTTTTGCCATAAAGACACCATAAAACTATTCAACTTTATCTCATTGCATCTAAACTTTAGATTTTTAATATTTTTAAAGAAATCCCTATCCAGCTGAATATCTTTTTTAAGCGAGGCATTCATAACAATATCATCAGCCATCATTTTATTTATATGCACTCTTCCGGAAAGCAAGGGAAGAAGGCGTATTTTTATATTGGGATTATGAATCAATGTATAATCATTAGAATCTTTCTCGCTTATTTTGAATTCCTCTGCCTTAATTAGAGCTGAAGGGAGGATGCTTAACTTTAAAACCGGCTTTACAGCCTCTATTTGGTATGGAGTTTTTTCGGATATTTTTTTACACACTAAAGGCAGGGTTTTTGCAAAAATAAACGGAAGCCCCAATATCCAAAATGCATAAAAGCATAAAATTATTATTATATATTTATTAAAAATTTTCCTCATTATTTAATTATGTATATCATACCAATAAATCTTATAAGTAACAAGATGTAAATAATTGGCGGTTTTTTGCAGTTATGTTATAATTTTATCGTGAGAGATTTATTAAAAATATTAGCAGTCGGGGTAATAATGTTTGTTTCGCCATTTGTATGCGCGGAGCAATATAAGGTGCTTATAATTCCGGATAATATTGTAACTGAAAATCTGGCTATAGACTCTTTTATATTCAATGCTCCTGCTGAATTTTTTGCAGGCGAAGTCGCTAATATTCTTAACCAAACAGATTATATTAAAGTTCCAACTGTAAGTGAAGAGAGAAAACTGCTAAAGAGTAATCCCTATACACTGGTTTCCGCAAAAAATCTCACCGGCAGATTCAGAAATACATATACTGTTGATTATGTTTCTCTGAAAAAAATTGCCGATAAATCCCAAGCCCGATATGCTCTTTTAATAACATCAGCAATAGATTCCGAGAATTATATTCTAAGGCGGACTTTCTGGGATTTTTTAAATATTCCCGGCGCCACAGTAGTTGATCCTGCATACAAAATAAGTACTTATGCCGTATTGGTTGACACAAAAAATAATACAACTTTATGGTCAAATACATTTTATAAAACAATAAGCGTTGTAGAAAACCGTATTATCACAAGAGGGCCATCACCACAGACAGAACAGCTGCAAAAAATCCGTGACTATTCCAGAATGCTTTGTCCGGAAATAGCACAGAATGTTCAGCTAAAAGTCCTTCCGGCAGACACTTTTGCAAAAGAATCTAATCAAATATATTATGATATGGGCAATTTTGATAATGTATTTACTAAAAAATACAGAAGATGGCATAAAGAAGGCGGAAAAGATTACGCTGTTGCAAAATCAAGAGTTAATGCAAAAATAGATAACACAAAATCTAAATACCAGCAATATAAAGAAGAAAGACAGAGAAAATCAGAAGAAAAAGCCTTGAAAAAACAGCAAGAAGCTGAAGCGAAACAACTTGAATCTAAATTGGAAGTCAAAGCAGAACCGGCTAAAAAATTTCAAGAAGAAAATATTCAAGAGGACAAAATTCATAATATAAACTATAAAAAACCAGCACTTGAAGATCAGAGCCTATATGAGCCTATTGATATTCAAAGAACTAAAAAGAATAACCTATATGGAGAATTTGATTCGTCTAGACCTGCGTTAAGGGATTATAACTAAAACACCATCAATAGTTCACGAATTACTTTAGTCGCAACAGCCGTAGAAACCCCGCTTGCATCATAGTCAGGCGCCAATTCTACCACATCAGCACCAATAATATTAAATTGAGACAAATATCTGAACCAATCTACAAGTTCATTAAAACTTAATCCTCCGGCTTCCGGAGTTCCTGTCCCAGGCATAATAGAAGTATCCAGAACATCTAAATCGACCGTTATAAAAATGTTTTTATTTTTAAATACATCTAGTTCTTTATAATCTTTGATTAATGTATTATATTTTTTCATCAATTCAAATTCTTCTTTCATGCCGGAGCGGATACCAATTTGTTTAATATTTTCAAAACCGATAATATCTCCGCAATGCCTTATAACAGCAGAATGAGATAGTTTTTCACCCAAATATTCCTCTCTTAAATCTGTATGTGCGTCAAAATGTACGATAGCAAGATTATCATAAAATTTAGACACTGCTTTAATTTCCGGCAGTGTTACAAGATGTTCACCACCGATACCGAAAACTTTTTTGCCATCTTTATAAATCTCTTCCGTATTTTTTTGAATCAAGTCCAGAGATTTCACAGTATTACCCAAAGGGAATTCCAAATCACCAGCATCATGAAAATTGCAATCTTCAAGGTGCTTGTCAAAATAAGGAGAATATTCTTCTAACCCCCAGCTTGCAAGCCTGATTTGCTCAGGAGCAAATCTTGAGCCTGAGCGGTATGAAACAGTTCCGTCAAAAGGAAGTCCCAGCATAACAATATCAGAACTTTCATAATCCTTATTTTCTCCCATCCAATTTCTATCTAAAAACGGTCCTGTTAACATATTTTTCTCCTTTTAAAATAAAAGAGATGGAATAAATTATATTCCATCTCTTTCAATATTAAACTACACTCTTGCCAACTTAGCTTCACTTTCAAGCTGTAATGTAACAGTTGTAATGTCACATACAGAAGCCGGTCCGAAGTACTGGATTGCACCCGGGAATAAGTATCTGTCATTAAGAGCCCAATCTTCTCTGTTTTCTTCAAGTTTTTTGAAAACAGGTCCGTTTAATTCAACAAGAGCCTTCTTAATAACAGGTTTCATTTCTCCGTGTCGTCTTTCCATATTCATCATCATAGTTAACGGTACACCGCCTGCAACCCAATCGTTAGCAGGTTCTGTAAGGTTTCTGATAGAAGATAAGTAGCCTGTTAGGCCGAAATTGATTAAAGCAAAAGCATTATAGCCAAGTGAATAACAATAATCGGCATCAAAGTTTGAAGGGAATGCGCAGCGGCCTTCATAGCCAAAGAAGTGTGCTTGTGCGTTAAATTTACCAATATAGCTTCCTTCTAATTTCATTTCATCAAGTTTTTGAGAAATCATTTCGATTAATAACTTTTCAGTATCAATCTTAGATACCTGAACATTACCATGCGGATCTCTGTCTGCTAATAACTGTCCTTTAATTAATGCAGGAAGCGAGTTGTATACTTTAGCATTATCATCAGACAATCTGTTTTCAACAATAGCAAATTTTTCTCTAATAGTAGGAGCATTTACAAAATCAGGGTCTGTTTCTAATTCTGCCATAATATCATTAAGGTTTGCTATCATAGATTTCATCTCAGGTATAAATTCAATCAGCCCTTCCGGAATAACTGCTATACCAAAGTTTTTGCCCATATCAGCACGTTTTACAATAACATCTACCATATAATCAATAATAGAAGCCAAAGACATTTTCTTAGTTTCAACTTCTTCAGAGATTAATGTAATATTAGGCTGTGTTTGAAGTGCGGCTTCCAAAGCTACATGAGAAGCGCTTCTTCCCATAATCTTAACAAAGTGCCAGTATTTCTTTGCGGAATTTGCATCTCTTTCAATGTTTCCGATAAGTTCTGCATAAGTTTTTGTAGCAGTATCAAAACCAAAAGAGATTTCGATTTGTTCATTCTTTAAATCGCCGTCAATAGTTTTTGGACAGCCGATAACCTGAATTTCTGCATTATTTTTAACAAACCATTCTGCAAGTAATGCTGCATTTGTATTAGAATCATCTCCGCCAATAATTACAACAGCAGAAATGTTAAGTTTTTTACAAACCTCTAATGCATTTTGGAATTGATCTTCAGTCTCAAGTTTAGTTCTTCCTGAACCTATAATATCAAATCCGCCTGTGTTTCTGTAATCGTTGATAAAATCATCGTTAAACTCAACATACTTGCCATCAATAATACCGGCAGGTCCGCCTAAAAATCCGTAAAGTTTATTGCTTGAATTAGCTTGTTTTAAAGCGTCATATAACCCTGCAATGACATTATGTCCGCCTGGAGCCTGTCCGCCTGATAATATTACACCAACGTTTCTTTGAGGACTGTTAACAGATTCTGTTGAAGTCTGAAAAGTAATTGTTGGTTTTCCATAAGTATTCTTAAATAAAGCTTTAATTTCATCTTTATTTGCAACAGCTTCTGTAGCAGAACCTTCCTGTGCAATAAGATGATTAATACCATTTGCCAGAGAATAAGGTAACTTAGGCTGGTATTTAAGCCTTTCGATTTGTAATGGTGATAGATTTGTCATAAAAAGCTTCCTTTCCTTTCTTTTTATTAAATTATATCTTAAAAAATATTTTTCTGCGATTATTAATAGCCGTTAAGTAGGAGCAAACTTGCCCAAATAACAATAATCCCGGACATAATCCCCGTAATCGCATAGTGCCAGTCGCCATACTCGTGCGAAAGCGGAAGCAGTGTGTCAAATGAAATATAAATCATAATTCCCACAACAGCAGCCATAAAAAATCCGACAAATACTTGCGGTAAAAACCAGTGTAAAAGCGCAAGCCCGATTAATGCTCCTATTGGTTCTGTCATACCTGTCCAAAAAGAGTACCAGATAGCCATTCTTTTCTTCCCTGTCGCATGGTAAATAGGAAGCGCAACAGCTATACCTTCAGGAATGTTATGCAATGCAATTGCAAGTGCCACAGTAATACCTATAGCAATATCCTGCGAAGAAACAAGAAAAGTTCCTAATCCTTCCGGGAAATTGTGTACAGCAATCGCAATAGCAGTTAAGAGTCCTGCCCTTTTGATTCTATGGGCTCTATTAGGATTTTCATTTCCTTCAAGCATATCTTCTTCTACGTGATCAGGAATAAATGTATCAATTAATTTTGAAATAATAACTCCTGCAATAAATCCTCCAAACATAATCCAGTGATAATCAACCGGATAATACGTTTTCAAAAGCCCTTCTGCAGTAGATAAAATTTCCGTAAACGAGACAAAAATCATTACCCCAGCTGAAAATCCAAGCCCGAGAGAGAGGATTTTTAAATTATTTTTTTTAACCAGAAAGGTAATAAATCCGCCTATTACAGTCGCAAAGCCAGCAAGAACTGTCATTAAAAGAGGTATTTTCCAATTTTCAATCATAACAAAATAATCTTAACACAAATAAATAAAAATAAGTGCTTGCAAAAAAAAAATCAGCAAGTAATATAGAAAATGTGACCGATGGGAGCGTAGCTCAGTTTGGTTAGAGCGCATGCCTGTCACGCATGATGTCGCGAGTTCGAGCCTCGTCGTTCCCGCCATTTAACAAAAAATAAGTCCGCTTGTCGGACTTATTTTTTTGTTCATTTTGTGGAATAAAGAGGCGAGAACTCGCCGCAGGTTGTCTTAAACCTGCCTGAGTTCGAGCGAGGAGCGAGCAGAGGCTGGAGTGCTTTTGACAAGTGATGAAATCACGAAGTCAAAACACGGAATTGCCGTTTAACGCGAGCGACTCAAGACAGCCTCGTTGTTCCCGCCATTTTAAAGACACCTAAAGGTGTCTTTTTTTGTATATTCACTCCTCGGCTCTCACTGCGTTCTCGCCTGTCTTGGATTTCAACCATTTAAAAAGAGTCCATAATGGACTCTTTTCATTTAATGAAATCATTTAAAAGTTTACCCCAATAATCTGTATAAGCTTCCTTTATTCCTTTGTTATGTAAGTCTGAATAGAATTGTTTAACGTTATCAAAATATTTTCCAATAAACCCTTTTTCATCTTTCTTTGGTTCTTTTTCAACATTTTGAGCTTTTGCTACTTCTTTTTCTGAAGATGGTTCTTCTGGTACTGCTAAAGGTTCTTTAGTTGAATGCTCTACGCCGTTCTTATCTTTATAAGTTGTACCTATATTGCTAATATCACCTTTTGTATCATAGCCAATATACATTCTATTTCCGGTACTATCAATAATTTCATCATAAGAAGTGCCGTCATCCCATTCAAAATGTTCTTTTTTAGAACTGTTTAAATAATCATACATTTTTTCACTAACAAGCTTTTTATCATTTTCTTCTGTACAATTTGCAAGAAGTCTTGATAGACAGGCAAACTCCGCATTTGAATCAATTTTAGTTTTGTCTTTTCCGCCACCATCAAATTCTGATAATGCTGCAATTTGTGTCATTCTTGTAGATAGCCATTCTGAATTACTCATATTTTCTCCTTTTTCCTTTTAGTAAATCTCGTGTATACTTCTATAAAGTTTTTGAAGAAACGAAAATTGCTCCTATCCTATTAGGCATTCTAACTGAATTTCAGACTAACGAAATTCGAGTTTACAAAAGTTAATATTTGTACAACAAAACCACCTGCTATTGACAACATGTACTGTATACAGTACAATATAGTTATGAATAACTATGAAATCGAATATCTGATTTTGCCAAATGGTAAGGCTCCGATAATTGAATGGTTAAATTCTTTAGACAGCATTACAAGAAAACGTATAAATCAAAGAATACTAAGAATC
>CALUSZ010000103.1 GCA_944323495.1 Candidatus Gastranaerophilales bacterium | reverse complement strand
GAGCTTTTGCATCACTATGAAGCCCTTCTCTAGTACCGTCGGAGGTTTCTAACATCGGGAGTCTTATTTTTGATTTTTCTTTGATGTAAGAATTTCGCTGTCGTTCTTGTGCGTCATCTGGATATTTCCTTTTTGCCTCTTTTTCAATTCTTTCTTTGTGTTTAGCTTGGTAAACTTCTACCTCACTCTTAAACCAGGTTTTAAGATAACAGTTAAAGTATTTATTTAAATCTTTTAGTGTTCTGTCTTTACCTGTCCCTGAGGGCATAAAATTAATAGCATAGTAATTTGGATATCCTGTATCACTATTGTTAGCCTCTATGTATTTTACTCGTCTTGCTGTAATATTTTGCAACAAGTACAAAATAAGTGTGCTTGAAATAAAGTTTCTAGTAATTTTAGGATACCGATTATTTATCGTTGCATTCATCTGAGCTAAAAGGCTTGGCATATAATGAATTTCACTTGTATCACACTTTACATCATTAAACTTGTATGTTAAGTCAAATAAATCGGGAAATAATTGGCATAAATTCATCAACTCACTAGAATTATTTTCATCATGTTTAGAATCAGACATGCTAATTGTGCCTTCAAAAAGGCTCTCTAAATTATATTCTTCCATTATGCACCTACCTTTCTGATTTTATTTGTATTGTTATCTTGTTCTTCTGTTTTTGTTTCTGTTTCGCCGTTGTTAAGATACTCAATCAGGCTATTCAAGTTAATCAAATACTTTTTACCGGCTTTGACGTACTTAACCTTACCTTGCAGGACTAGTTGACGAATATGGTATTTTGCAAGTTTGACGATTTTTGCACATTCGTTAATTGTTGCCATTTTTGGCAGCTCAAAATTCCCTGTCATGGGCTGTTCTCCTTTTCTCATTTTTTTGCAAAACGCTCTATAAACAAGCGTTTAAGTTATAATATTTTATGTATACAATGATACAGCAAGCATTTTAAGCAAGTCAATATGCTCAAAACCTCAATTTTCCTAAATCTTTCGGGAAGGAAACTATTGCCTGCCCGAAGGTTAATATTTTTTAATAATTTCATTTTAATGGAAATAATATTAAATATTTTGCTTAGTTAATTAAGATTGATACAAAAAATACAAAAAACTGAAATTAAAAATTCACAAAGCTATCTTATACTTTTATAAAACTGATACATCAGCTTAATATCAACTTTTTCAGTTCTGATGGCTTCCATTAATTCTTTTTTTAGCTCCTCTTTTTCATCAAGATGTTTGAAGTTAAAAAGTTCTGTTGGCTCGACTTCAAGGGCAGTTATAATTTTTGAAAGCGTTTCGGCTGTAACAAAGTTATTTCCGCATTCAATCTTACTCAGGTTTCGTTCGCCTACATCAACCATATCAGCAAGCTGTTCCTGCGTTAAACCTTTTCTTTGACGGAGTTCTTTAATTCTTCTTCCTAGAAGTTTCTTAATATCAGTATTGTTGTCCATTTCAGCCCTCTTTCCTTATATAATAAGTGATACAGGCTTTTAATGTAACGAAACAAAAAGCTCTCTAAAAGTAATTAGAGAGCTTTTAATTATTATACACAGAGCATATAAATTCTGATTTTCCAAGAAAGTTTGCTTTTAATGTATATTCTATGCTAATAAGATAAGTATTTATTATAAAAATTATACATCTTCTGAGCTCCTTGAATTACTTTAGGAGTATTGTTTTTAATATATTCTTGTCGTTCTCTGTATAATTTTAGACTTCTTTTGAACTGGTCGCTAAAAACATTCATGCCATATTCATCTGTAATCGCTTTAAGTTGTTTCTCTTGCTTGTCTGTTAAACTTGGCATTTGCGGAGTGCTTCCCATTTGGTTTTCTACACTATAGCCCATTCCTGGATTATCAGTAAGTGCTTCTTCTAATGACCAAATTATTTTATAGTCTGCTAATGCATCGTTAATATCTTTAACTATAAATGGTCTGCCTGCTTCTTTTGCCTTTTTAATCTTGTGTAGAATAATTGAAGGTCTAATGTTGTAAATGTTATTCTGCTGAAAGTTGTTTTCATCAACAATGCGGTATTTTTCCAATTCTTGATTTGACATCATCAAAGGATTAATATCTTTAGGTATCCAAAAATCGCTTTTATCATCTGTATCATGATAAGGATATGTCTTTTTTACAGGTTTACTGTTATTTGGTGAGCAATATAGTTCTTTCATAAATTGACTAATTCCCGAAGGCATCCCGCCGTTTTCTTGATTTAAAATCGCCCAACTATTTGCATATTCCTCGATTAACTTTTCACACTCTGTTCGAGATGTTCCTGCGTTAGGATATTTTTTGCTCAATTCACCGCCAAAAACATTTTTGTACGCTCCGAAATATGTTTCACTTTTTGCTGCCTGTGCCATACATAATACCATTACCGCCACAGATAAAATTAATAATTTCTTTTTCATTTTTAACCACCTTTTAGCCTTTTAAAACAAACTTATCAACAATTTAAGAACTTACAAACTCTATTATTCATTATTTAAAACTCTAAGTCAAGTTATAAAGAGTTTGTAATACTTTAAAATTATCAAATCTTTACCTTTAGGTTCTTTAAAACTCTGTTTATTTCA
>CALUSZ010000102.1 GCA_944323495.1 Candidatus Gastranaerophilales bacterium | reverse complement strand
TCTTTTCCATTATTCACCTTCAATTATTTAGTATTTGTTTTTAGTTCGTCACTCTTTTATTACTAATAATTATTATTAAAAACCGACCAAAAATTTTTTTGCTATAAATTTACAAAAATTTATATTTTATTTCCACCTGTTATTATTATAGGGGATATCAGGGCTAGTGTAAAGAATTTTATAAAAAATTCATATTTTTGTATGAAAAAAATAATAAAATTCAATTTTTTATGGTACTATAATGTTGAATAAAGGAGAGTATTATGAATAAAAATTTAAAAATTTTAGCTGTTACGGCTGCTGCATTTGTGATTGGTTTTTCGGCATGCAATTTTGCTATGTCAGATGTTCCTGCAAGTTATAAGGTAGCTGTTGTTGATGTTACTCAGGTTGTTAATTCTTCAAATCAGGTTAAGGCCTTGAAAAAAGAACAGCAGGCTAAAACGGAAGAAGTTCTCAAATACATCGATAAAGCAAGAAAAGATGTAGCGGCTGTTTCTGATGAAAAACAGAAAAAAGCTTTAGAAGAAAAATACAACAAAGAGTTACTTGCAAAACGTGACAAGCTTGAAAAAGAATATACTACTAAGTTAGCTGCTATTGATAAAAGCATTTCTTCAGCAATAGATACACAGGCTAAAGCTGGTAATTATGATATTGTTCTTGCTAAAGGCATTGTTCTTTATGGCGGTACTGATATTACTAAAGAGATTATCAAAGCTGTTAAATAATCTTGTTATTCATAAAGCTTTTGTTTAGTATTCAAATAAAAAACTCCCGATTTTATTCGGGAGTTTTTTGTCGCATAATCTTTTAGATATCTTTATAAGATCCTGCAAATTTATTTGCATAAGTCGTATGCAGTATTTCATGAGCTTTATGTGAATTCGGATGTTCCAGATATTCTTGATAAAGCTTTTGAATTGACGGGTTCATATGAGATTTACGCAAAGGTAATGTGCTGTCTTCTTTGTATAAACCTTCTGCACGTTCACCTTTAATTTTACTGTCATCACAGCTTCTCGGTTGACCTCCGCCATTTACGCAACCCCCTGGACATGCCATTACTTCAAGCATTTGAAAATCGGCTTTGCCCTCTTTAATTTCTCTTAGTGCTTTTTCAGCTTCTTTTAATGTTGAAACTACTCTGACTACAAGCTTTGTGCCCTTAAGGTCAAGTTCAATCGTTCGTGAACGGTTTGAAGTTCCTCTCATTTGTTTTATATCAACATCCCTAAGCTGTTCGCCGGTTGCAAATTCGTATGCTGTTCTGACAGCAGCTTCCGCAACACCACCTGAAGCTCCAAAGATAGTGCCGGCACCTGTGTATTCACCAAACGGAGAATCATGGTCTTCCGGTTGCAGTGAGTTAAAGTTGATTCCTGCTTCTTTTATCATTCTGCCAAGTTCCTGTGTTGTCAAGACGTAATCTGTGTCAGGACGTCCGTTTCTTGCAAGTTCCGGACGTTTGCACTCATATTTTTTAGCTGTGCATGGCATAATAGCAACAACTACAAGATTTTCTCTTTCTATGCCAAGCTGTTTAGGTACTAAATCTACAAGAACCGGCGAAAGCATTGACATTGGAGATTTGCAGCTTGAAAGATGATGTAGCATATCAGGATGCTGATCTTCCAGATATTTAACCCATGCAGGACAGCAGGATGTAAATAACGGAAGATTTTGACCGGATTTTAGTCTTTCCAGAAATTCAGTTGCTTCTTCCATAATTGTTAAATCAGCTGAGAAATTTGTGTCATAAACTTTGTCAAATCCGATTTTTCTGAGTGCTGCATTCATTAAACCAATGATATTATCACCCGGTTTAAGTCCGAACATTTCACCAAGTGCTACACGTGTTGCAGGAGCCATTTGAACAACAACGGTTTTGTCTTTGTTTGTAATTTCACTCCAAACTTTTTCAATATCTGTTTTGATAGTTAAAGCACCTGTAGGGCAGACTGCCGCACATTGTCCGCAGTTTACACAGTCAACCTGTCCGAGCGGTCTTCCGTGCATTGGCTGCACTACTGTTTTGGAACCTCTGTTTGCAAATCCGAGAACTGCATGTCCCTGAAATTCCGCACATGCTCTGACGCATGCTCCGCAGAGAATACATTTATTAGGGTCACGAACAAGTGACGGACTGCTGTCATCTATCGGAAGATATTCCTCCGGCTGTTTTTCTGCATATCTGATTCTTCTGATTCCGTATTCTTCAGCATATTGCTGTAATTCGCAGCTTCCTGATTTTTCACAGGTTAAGCATTCTTTATCATGGTTTGCAAGAAGAAGTTCAAGAACAGTTTTTCGGATTCTTCTTGTTTTTTCGGTATTAAGATGAATTTTTAATCCATTTTCAGGAGGCATTGTGCAGGATGATTGAATTCCACGACCTTCTACTTCCACTACACACATTCTGCATGCACCGAATTGTGTTAAATCAGGACGGTAGCAGAATGTCGGAACATTCATACCGGCTTTTCTGATTACTTCAAGCAGGTTAGGTTCATCCGTAAATTCAACTTCTTTACCATCTATGAATAATGTTTTTTTATCTGTATCTGTCATAATATTATTCCTTTTTTATTTAGTGAATACTGAAGAGTTTGCTTTCACTCTTCACTTCTCACGTATTACTCTAAAACTATTGCTCTGAACGG
>CALUSZ010000101.1 GCA_944323495.1 Candidatus Gastranaerophilales bacterium | reverse complement strand
TAACTTATCTGTTTTTGGGAACTGCAAGGGCGGCTCTTATTCCTTTCTGTGCAATACCGGTATCACTTATCGGCGTATTTATATTTATGGCGCTGATGGGATTTTCAATAAACCTTTTAATCTTGTTTGGTCTGGTGCTTGCGGTAGGTCTTGTTGTAGACGATGCTATTGTTGTACTTGAAAACACCCAACGGCATATTCAGGACGGTAAAAGTCCAAAAGAAGCTACCGAAATTACAATGCAGGAAGTTTTCGGAGCTGTTGTTGCAACATCTCTCGTACTTATGGCAGTATTCGTTCCGGTTTCATTTATGACAGGTATTACAGGGCAGATGTACAGACAATTTGCCGTTTGTATTGCAACTTCTATCGGGTTATCAACAATCGTTGCGCTTACGCTTTCACCGGCTCTCTGCTCTATTATTCTTAAATCAGGAGATGAGAAAACAGATTTTGAATTTATTCAAAAATTTGAAGATTGGTTTAATAGTGTAAGAGATAAGTATCTTCATACTGTTGAATACTTTGTAAATGCACCGAAAAAAACACTATTGGTACTATTAAGTGTAGTATTATTTATTCTCTTTATGTTCAAAATTACTCCTACAGGCTTCTTACCTGATGAAGATAGAGGAGCTTTGTTTATACAGGTACAACTTCCTGACGGAGCTACTTTAACAAGGACTGCAAATGTTGTACATAAGCTTTCTGATGAGCTTACACAAATTCCCGGCGTAGTTTCAGTTATGCAGGTTAACGGTTTTTCCGGTGAAAACACGGCATTTGTAGTAGTAAGGCTTGAACCATGGTCACAGAGAAAATCAGCTAAGTTATCTATTAATAACATTATGAAACAGGCAAATGCTATTACTGCAAAATACACAGAAGCCAATACCTTCGTAACACAGCCTCCTGCAATAAGCGGTATGGGTATGTTCGGCGGTTTTGAATACCAGCTTCTTGATAAAGGAGACAGAAGTTCTGATGAATTGTATGCACAAGCCCAAGAACTCCTTAGAGCAGCAAGACAAGATCCGGCATTTTCAAGCTTATATACATCATTTACATCTTCTCTACCACAAGTAATTGTAAAAATTGAAGAAGAAAAAGCTATGGCACAAGGGGTTTCTATTGCAGAAATATATTCAACTCTTGCGGCACAGTTTGGCGGAACTTATATAAATGACTTTAATAAATACGGACGTGTTTACCGTGTTTATATGCAGGCTGATGCGCCTTACAGAGCTGTAATGAGCGATTTAAGCAAAGTTTATGTAAAAAATAATCAGGGTAAAATGGTACCTTTAAATGCAGTGGTTACAACTGAAAACATTGTCGGACCGTATTTATTGAACAGATTTAATATGTATCCGTCAATCGTTATCAACGGAAACCCTGCAAACGGAGTCAGCTCCGGTGATGCAATGAAAGCAATGACCGAAATATCAGACAAAGTTCTTCCTAAGGATATGGACTTTGCTTGGTCCGGAACATCGCTACAGGAGCAGCAATCAGCAGGACAAATCGGTCCGGTACTTACAATGGCGTTAACTTTCGTTTACTTATTCCTTGTTGCACTCTATGAAAGCTGGACTCTTCCGGTTGCTGTACTATTAATTTCTCCTGTTGCATTATTAGGAGCATTGTTCTTCCAGTATGTATCAGGACTTTCACTTGATATTTATGCTCAAGTCGGACTCGTTATGTTAATAGGCTTAAGTACAAAACAGGCTATCTTGATTGTAGAATTTGCAAAAGATGCAATGGAAAAAGACGGACTTAACTTTAGAGAAGCAGCTCTTCAGGCTGCTAAATTGAGATTTAGAGCTGTTATGATGACAAATATTGCATTTATTTTGGGACTTTTGCCTTTAGTATTTGCAAAAGGCGCCGGTGCAGGAAGCAGACACTCAATCGGAGTTTCAGTATTCGGCGGAATGCTTGCTGTTGCGTTTATCGGAAGTATTCTTGTTCCGGCATTCTTTGTGTTAACTAACCTTATGAAACAAAAAACCGGAGAGCTTGTCACAAAATTGAGGAACAGAAAAAAATGAAAAAATTAATCTCAATAGTTTTTATATTTTTCTTAATCACTCAAAACATTTGTAGTGCCGCATTTTTGCACAAAACGAATAATTTAGGCAACCAGATAAAACAAGAAGAATATCCTGAAAGTGAAGATGTTGAACCAAAAATAAATCAGGAAGAGGTAACTGTAATTAAGGGGGGAGTCGAAAACACTCTTGATATAACTCTTGAAGATTGTCTCAAGTTTGCGCTGGGAAATAATCCTAGAATTATGGCAGCAATGCAGGACGTATTTGCGTCTGATGCAAGAATAAGACAGGCATGGGCATCTTACTTCCCACAGTTTAACTGGCAGACCGGATATACAAGAATAAGACAGCTTCAATTATCTGATGTTTTTAGAAGAAATTTAGTATTCAACTACTTTGTTCTAGGTCAGATTGGCGCATCACAAATGCTTTATGACTTTGGTGTTACACAGAATCAGGCAACAATAAGGCGTTTGGATAATCAGGGATATAAGATTACTTTAACAGGAACTGTAAATGATGTTATATGCGAAGTAAAAAAAGCCTATTACAACCTCCAATATGCAATTGAGGCAAAAAGGGTTGCCGAGGATACTGTTGTAAAATATACAGCATTTTATAATCAGGCAAAGGCTTTTTATCAGGCTGGTACGAGGCCAAAAGTTGATGTGACAATTGCCGAAGTAAATTTGAGTAATGCTAAATTACAATTAATTCAGGCAGAAAATGCAGTAGATATTGCCATGGCAAAACTCAATAATACAATAGGACTTCCTTATACTAACAAGTATAAAATAAGCGAAAATTTAAAATATGAAGCCTGTGATATAACTTTAGACGGGGCTATAAAGACTGCTCAGGAATGCCGTCCTGAATTCCAACTTG
>CALUSZ010000100.1 GCA_944323495.1 Candidatus Gastranaerophilales bacterium | reverse complement strand
TCTGATTTAGAAAATCTGCGTACGGCGAATTACCCGTTAGCAGTCAATAAAAAATAGCAAGGGAGAGATTCGAACTCTCGACCTCACGGGTATGAGCCGTGCGCTCTCACCAACTGAGCTACCTTGCCATAAATTTAAGTTATTCAATTGTCACGTTTTTGATGTAGGTTGGGTTTTCTAACCCAACAATAATTATCCTCTCATAAACATTTTTTAATTTCAAGCAAAAAAGAAGAACCTGTTTTATAACAGGTTCTCTTTTATGATTAATCGTCGATTTCGGGGCGGTCAGCTCTTGGTGGAACAGGTCTATCTCCATGATGTTTCATCATCTTTTTATGGAAATCACCTCTATGTCCTCTGTCAAAATGATGATGGCAATGACATGGTCTTACCATTTGAGGTCCGGGGCCAAAAGCATATGGATTCATTGGCATTGGAGGCATCGGTGGTTTATGGAGAGCTGCAAATAAACTCAATGCCAAAAATACGCCAACAAAAGTTCCGCCTGTTACGATTAAAAATTTCTTAAAACCCTTGCTCTGGCACAAGCAGGTTGTTTGTTTCTCTTCTACAATTTTGTTTTCTTCTGTCATAATAAAATCTCCTATTTAATCTACATATGTACAACGATATAATTTTTTTAATTGTTCATTTTTTGTTAAAATGTTTTTATGGGTATTTATTCTGATAAAGCGGTAGATAATTTTAAACACGGATATAATTGTGCACAATCTGTTTTATTGGCTTTTTCATTGCAGCTCAGGCTTGAACCGGATTTTGCATTAAAGCTTGCTTCTTCTTTTGGAGGCGGTATGGGGAGGCTTAGAGAAGTCTGCGGTGCAGTAAGTGCCATGTTTATGATAGCGGGAATTTTGAAAGGATATACAGAACCTGCAAATGATGAGCTTAAAGCAAAACATTATGAATTGATACAGAATTTAGCGGTTATGTTTAAATCAAAGTACGATACAATAATTTGCCGTGAGCTTTTAGGTTTGGCCTCCGGAGCTGATTCTCCGATTCCTTCTAAAAGAACAGAGCAGTATTACAGAGAGAGGCCCTGCGAGCATTTTATCCGTTATGCTGCAGAAATCATTGAAACTCAGCTTCTAAATAACGGGAGCGAAAGTTTTGTAGTACAGGTAAACAGCCACAAGGATTAATAGACATCCGCTTATTTTCATTAAGGTGTTACTATATGATGAAAATCGTTTCAGATTTTTCACCCCAGAAGTAAACAGGCCTGCGATAATAAGGATTAATCCCTGCCCTATTGCAAATAAAAATAGCATTATAACTGCTGCCGGCAGGTTTTTGCCGATAGCGGCAAACGCCATAATTCCTGCTAAAATCGGTGTTGAGCAGGGGGTTCCTGCAAGTGCAAAGGTTATGCCTAAAATTGTAGGGTATATAAATAAAGAATTTGTAGAGTTTGTCGGTATAGCTTTTATTATAACCGGCATGTCAAAATCTAATATCCCGCTTATTTTAAGCCCCATAACCAATAACAGTGAAGCCATAATAAGTGTAAAATAAGCCCCGAGAGCTGAAGCAAACACACTTCCTGTTATAGCACAGATTATTCCTATTATAGAGAAAACAATAGCTGTTCCGAATATAAAGAAACTCAGCTGAATAAAAGTTCTAAATGGAGTTTCTTTTGAATACCCGCCTACATATCCTATAATCAAAGGAAGCATTGCAAGTGAGCAAGGCGAAATTGATGCGATTACTCCTCCTGCAAAAGAGGCTGCAAACATTAACAGCCAAACTGTCATGCTATTTGTATTTGATGAAAAAATTTGTACCAGATTATCCATTAGTTATCTCTTTCAAATAGTTTTCTAATATTTGCGGCTGCATGCTGCCTTCTATACGTCTTGTAACTTTTCCTTCAGCATTTTTAAAAACTGTTGTAGGAACAAGTTTTACTTCATATTTTTTGATTAACTCCCGTGTTTCGTTATTTTTTTGTGTAACATCAACTTTTTTTAAGGTTATATTATTGCTGTATTTTGGAAAAACCTCCTCAAATATTTTTTCCAGTTCTTGACACTCATAGCACATAGGAGAAGAAAATTTAACGATTTCGGCTCCGGAAGATGCGATTGAAGGCAATGTTGTAAGTTTATCCCTTGTCAGCCCAAAATAAGCTGCCAGCGGGACTAGAAAAATTGCCAGAATGATAATAATGTTTTTGTTCATAATGTAACTCCTTTATTTAGTCTATCATAGAATATAACTTAACTGCAAAATAATAAATTGTTTAATCAGGCAATTTTTTAGGTTTCCATGTTTTTATATATATAAGGCAGGTGTGTTATGACAATTTCTATTAATCCGGTGTCTCCGGTACAGAATGTAAATCAGGCAAAAAAAGAGAAAAAGACAGATAAAAGAGAAATTTCATCATCTTCTAAAGTTATTTTATCCGCTCTGGCTTTAGCTGGTATTACAACACTTGCTGTTGTTGGTTTAAAGACTAAAAAGGGGGTTAAGAAACCGGATTTAAAGAATCTTGCTAAGAAGTCGCCTAAAGTTAAAAATATGACACAGGAGGAAAAAGAAAAGTTTATAAAAGAGATGCAGGCAAAAACGGATAACCCGAATACCAAAGAGGAAATAAGAAAGCTTGTAGAAAGCGGGGAGTGGGATAGTTTAGGATAAAAGTAAATTTTTTTTACAATACGGCTAAAAATACAAGCAATTTTTTAGTATTTACTATACAATGTTATAATAGATTAAGGACGGGCTTATGGTGGAAACTTTTGAACTCACAAATTATAACTTTTATTCAAGCCGCTTGGATATGGAGTTGATATCCAACATTGTTGATACGCTCAAAGAAATTCTTGAGGAAGATAAAAAACAGGAGCAGCCTTTGTTTTTGAAGGTTGCTGATGATTTTATCCTGAATATTGCGCGAAAAGTAGTACAGGAAAAGAAAAAGACGTTTCTTATAGGTATAACAGGTGAAAGTGCGTCCGGAAAAACTGTTTTTGTCGATAATACCATAGAAGCCGTTGTGAGAGATAAAAAAGAAGGTATATATACGGTTATAAGACAGGACGATTATTATAAAGATACATCTAAAGAGCTTATTGAGGCAGGCAGTTATGATGCTTTGTTCAAAACCGGATTCAGCTTTGATAC
>CALUSZ010000099.1 GCA_944323495.1 Candidatus Gastranaerophilales bacterium | reverse complement strand
TCTCGCGGCTTTTATGGCTGCCCCGAAAGCCTTAAAATCGTACAATGGTACAGGTCTTTTTGCCATTATTCATTCACCCTATTACATTCTACTGTTCACCTTTCTTTTTGAATATGTCTACACAGTTTCTATTGTTCGCGTAAATATATCATATTATTTTCACTTGTCTAATCGTTCAAAAACGGATATAATATAATTGTCTACGCTCTTTGAAGATTATCTAATTTCTTGTAAACTTTGGGGTTACAAATGGGAGGATAGTATATGATCTATAAAGAACTAAACCGATACTTTGAAATAATAGGGCTATTATATAGTTGCAACCATTTTGATTTAATGACTAATGATAGTTGGAAACACGCGGCTTTGGAACATGGGATTGACAGTACAGCATTGATCAACAAGTTTGGAGCATTGCAGAAAAAATATGTTAATGCATTCAAAAAAAATATGTCGTTCGTGCCCGGAGGCGACTTCGATTTTTTCTTTGGTGATGAAGATCCAGAGTTCCTCTATTTATTTCAAATTGTATGTGCCAACCATTTGGAATGGTTTGAAAACGATTTACAAGGTGTAACAGAAGATACTATTGTTTTAGCGTTTACAAATGAATTATTAGAGGATAAGGAGTCAACAAATATTCTCCCTACCGAACAACTAATTGCATTATTGCAAAGTACACGATATTCCTCAAATGTATGTTGGAAGTTAATGCTATTATTGCAAGAGCCGAAGAAAAAAATATCATTCCTTAATAGTCTTATTAAGCAAAATATTCCAGCATATAGCCAAGCGATTACCGCAGTTCAAAAACCTTTGAATAAATTGCTTTCAGAGTTTTCAAGTGGTAATTATTTAAGCAAAAGAATTGTTGAAGATGTACCAATAACGCCTACACTAATTTATCCAGCGATTGAACTTATTGACAGTGACGCGGCCTATATAGGACTGTTTGCAAAAGATATATATAAATTGATCGACAAATCTAAAAACACGCAAAAGGACATTCTCCCTATACTTAAAGCGTTGAGTGATAAAAGTAAATTCGATATTCTACACTCACTTCTAATCGCTCCAAAGTATAATCTTGAATTGGCAGAAGAATTAGATTTAACAGCCGCGACCGTATCACACCATATGAATGTACTGTTGTCGAATAAGTTAGTTGATATTGAGAAAAAAGACGGGCGAGTATATTATACACTTTCAAAGGAAACATTAACCGACTTAATTAAACAGATTTCAACCATATTCCTCTTGTAAGTTATAGGGGCAAGGACGACAACCTTGCCCCTTAATCTATTTGACATTCATCAAATTTTATGATATATTATTTTATGTACTTCTAATAGTGCTTTTATTTTTGTCCATGTATTAGAAGTTCATCGAATAAATTAGATTGCCATGGAGGAAGTATGGATAACAAATTATTTCACAAAAACTTTTCTTTACTTATAGCAGGTCAAGCCAGTTCTTTATTTGGTAACTGCATTTTGGACTTTGCTCTGTCGATGTATGTGTTAGAAATAACGGGATCTGCAACAATTTTTGCGAGTTTTTTAGCCGTTGCAATGCTCCCGACCATTTTATTATCCCCTTTAGGTGGTGTGATTGCTGATCGCGCTAATAAACGAAATATTATGGTGATATTGGACTTTACAACTGGAATAACAATCCTCATATCTGCTATGATGATTGATCGCGCTAACAACCTCGTAATAATTTGTATAACACTTATTATACAATCTATCTTGGGTGCATTTGAAACTCCAACGGTTCAAGCGTGTGTGCCACAAATGCAAAAAGGCGATAACATTGTCAGAGGAAATGCAGTAGTAAATCAAATAAACGCAATTTCGACTTTTGTTGCGCCTTTCATTGGAAGTTTGCTTTATACCTCTTTTGGCCTAAAGCCAGTAATGTATGCAGGAGTATTTTGCTTCCTGCTAACGGCCTTTTTGGAATGCTTTATTAAACTTGATTACAAACCCGAAAAATCGTCTTGTGGTATTTTCCAAATTATAAAGGGGGATTTGATTGATAGCACGAGATTTGTATGCAGAGAAAGACCTGTTATTTTCAAAACACTAATTTTAACTGCTGTCATTTCCTTTTTTGTTCAAGGAGTTGCATTAGTTGGATTGCCTTACATAGTACGAACTGTTCTTGGCCTAAATGCGAATTACTATGGAGCAATGGAAAGTATGCTCGGATTTACGGGTATTCTTGGTAGCATTATTGCCGGGTTAGTAGTTGAGAAATTCAAAATAAGAAAACTATATCTAACCTTACTCATAATTGCGGTTCCTTTATTGCCATGCGGGATAATATTCTTACTCGTTCAAGACACACAGATTAACTATGTAATATTACTTCTATCATTTGCCATTATACAGATTTCTGCTTGTGTGTTTTCTGTTTTTGCTCTCTCTATTATTCAGCAATTAACGCCGGATAATATGATAGGCAAAGTAATGGCATATACAGCAACTTTTTCATTATGCGCTCAACCATTAGGACAAATTATCTTTGGCATTTTGTTTGACGGCTTCTCAAGTGCTGTTTACCTTGTTCTGATTCCCACAGGAATAATTCTTGCAATCATAAGCCTTACAACAAAAGAGTTTTTCTTAAAAATTGAAAACCTATTAAATTAAGCGCACTTAAGCGGATCTCAACCGCTGATGAAAGCGGCGGTTAAATAAATATTTTCAGCCGCCGTTTTCCTTTTTGAAAAATTGGATTGCGGGGGGTGTGTTAAAGTCGCCCTTTTTTAAGGATACGGCGGTATCGGGGAGGTATCGTCGTGTCCTTTTTTATTTATAACAATCCGCCTAACGCTTTACTGTCAAAAAAAGCCTTGATCTTCATACGGGATATTACGGCTATGGAGGTGAACTGTCAG
>CALUSZ010000098.1 GCA_944323495.1 Candidatus Gastranaerophilales bacterium | reverse complement strand
TACCGATAATATCTAATGCGTCTTTGATAGTAGGCATATCCAATTACCTCCTTCGGTGGTACTGTTTCTTACTATTATTATACGCTATTTCTCGTCAAAAATCAACCATTTGTTGTGACAGAGCCATTATTTTACATCATTTTCAGTTTTTGAATTTTCTTCTTGTTCTTTTAGTTTTAATTCACTTTCGCGCGCTTTTAGCATTGTTTGAATAATCTTATCATCTTTTGCCTGTTTTTTTATATCAGCAAAAACAGATTTCAGTTCATCTTCGCTTAGGCCTTGAGAAGACTTCATACATACAACGAGTTTTTCCTTTCTGAATACAAAGTAAGATGCTGCTATAATACCCCATAGTAATATACCCTGTATAATACCGATAGTAGGAAGTTGTGATGTATAGCTTGCTATAAAATTCCAAACAGTCATTGCTACAATGCCGGGAAATACTACAAATCCGGCAATAAGGCAGCATACAATAAAGCCTGCAATTATTAAACCTTTTATACCTCTAATTTGTATAACATTAATATTTTTTTTCATTCACTTCACCTATCATATTGAGAAACTCATCCTCATTTAATATTATAACACCTAAATCTCTAGCTTTGTCTAGTTTTGATCCGGGATTTTCTCCTGCTATTACAAAAGAAGTCTTTTTTGATACTGAAGACGAGGTTTTTCCTCCTCTTGCTTTTATTTTATCACCAGCTTCGTCTCTTGTCATGCTATGTAAAGTTCCTGTTAAAACAAACGTTTTGCCGCTAAGCTCATTGGTTCTTACAGGTTTTATACTATTAAATGTAAATCCAACTGTTTTAAATTCTTCCATATCTTTTATATTCTTAGGATTATGGAAATAATCATAAACACTTAGGGCTATTTTTTCTCCAATGCCTTCAATATTGGATAAATCTTCAACAGATGCGTTTAGCAGTGCATCCAGCCCCGGATATTCAGATGTAATTAAGTCTGCCGTTTCTTTTCCGACATGCCTTATCGAAAGCGCTGTTACAAAACGGGAGAATGGTTGTTTTTTACTTTCTTGAATAGAATTATACATATTTGAGGCTGATTTTTCTTTTACCAGCTCAAGCTTAAGAAGTTCCTCTTCTTTTAATTTATAGAAATCAACAGGTTTTTTGACCATACCAAGCGAGTATAGCTGCGCTATAATAGAAGGGCCTATAAAATCAATATCCATAGCTTCTTTAGAGACCCAATATTCTAATTTTGCTTTTATAACAGACGGACATTCCGGATTTGAGCAGTATAAGTTAACTTCTCCATCTCTTATCTCTAAAGGAGAGTTACATTCCGGACAGTTTATAGGAGCTTTATATACAGGAAGGCTGTCGTGCTCCGGACTGTCAACGACTTTAATAACTTTTGGAATAATTTCTGCAGCCTTTTTTATAAGAACTCTGTCTCCTATTCGTATATCCAGTCGTTTTATTTCATCAAAGTTATGCAGGCTTGCTCTTGAAACTGTACTTCCAGCCAGCAGAACTGGCTCTAATATTGCAACAGGTGTTACTGCTCCGGTTTTACCAACGCCGGTTTCAATATCTATAAGTCTTGTTGATATTTCTTCAGGAGGGAACTTAAATGCTGTAGCCCATTTAGGTGCACGTGAGGTATAGCCTAGTTCTCTTTGGCATGCAAAGCTGTTTACTTTAATAACAACTCCATCTGTTGCGTAATCCAATTTAAAACGTTTTTGTTCCCATTCTTTACAGAAATCAATAGCTCCTTGAATGTTTTTTACAAGTCTAATGTTCGGATTTGTCTTGAAGCCTAATTTTTTAAGATATTCCAGACTATCCCAATGTGTAACCGGTATGTTTCCTGCTTTTTCAACAATAGCAGTATATGTAAACATCGATAAATCACGTTGTGATGTAATAGTGCTGTCTAGCTGTCTTAGAGAGCCTGCTGCTGCATTTCTTGGATTAGCAAAGGGTTTGTCAGATTCTTTATTAAGTTTTTCAAAAGAACTGATTGGCATATAGATTTCGCCCCTTACTTCTATATCAGCATTTTCAAAAAGCTTTAATGGTATGGATTTTATAGTTTTAAGATTTTGTGTAATTTCTTCTCCATAAATACCGTCGCCTCTTGTAGCTCCGTTGATAAAAATTCCGTTTTCATATCTTAAAGCTATTGCAAGTCCGTCTATTTTAAGTTCACATACCAGTTCAATATTTTCTCCGCAAGTTTTGGTTATACGTTCATACCATTTTTCTAGTTCATTATAACTGTATGTATTATCTAAACTATATAGTCTGTATTTATGTTTTATTTCTGCAAAACTGCTGCTAATCCCTCCGACTCGCTGTGTCGGGCTGTCAGGAGTTTTTAATTCAGGATTGCTGTCTTCAAGCTCTTTTAATTCTGCAAAAAGCTTGTCATACTCAAAATCGCTTATTAGCGGATTATCAAGGACATAGTAGTTATATGCATATTTATTTAATTCATCTTTTAAAAAATTAATTCTTTTTGCAAGTTCCATCAGCACTCCTTATTATCGCTGCCATTATCCAGAATGTAAACTGTATTTGAGGTCTAAAAAATACAGTATCAACAAAACCGTGTATTAAAATACCTGAGATAGATATTAAAGCTGCGAGTACATAGATGTTTGAAATATTTTTTAAGGCTCTTTTGACGGTGAAAACAAGAAAACCTAAGAAGGATATTAGTGCAAAAATACCGCTTTCTACTGCTGTTTCAAGATAGATATTGTAAGCGCTTAAAGCATCAAAGCCTGTTTTCATATATAATCCATAAATTTCTCTGAAATTTTGGTTACCGACTCCTATACCTAAAAGCCAGTTATCTTTAAACATATTAATACAGGATTGGTAAACATTAAATCTGAACGAATTAGAGCTGTCGCTTCTCATTGCAAAGATTGAGAATATTCTAGCCCTAAGCGACGATATCGAAACTATGATAAATGAAATAATTAATGCACATATTGATGCAAACGTTAAAAACATTTTTTTTAGTTTTGGCTCAAGTGCTTTATATATAACAAATCCTAAAATAATTAATTCTACAAAAAAACCTATATATGCGCCTCTGCATCCGGTAAAAACAAGTGCAAGTGCAGAGATTATTCCAAGCGGAATTGCGAGCTTCTTTGGCAGAACCATTAAGGCTGGTATGCAGGCTAGAAGATAGCCGCCAAAGAGATTTGGATTATATGGTTTTAATGTCCCGTAAACCCTTGTCATAACTTCTTCAGGATTCAGCCTAGATGTGTCTTGCCAGCCTGAAATTTCGCCTACTGATATAAAGTTTTGTATAAATGCAATGATACTTTCAAATGTTAGACATAAAATATACGCCAGAAAGATGTATTTAACCTTATCTTTATTATCTTTGAGATAATGTATCATTGTAATATAAAATCCAAGATAGGTTATTGTTTTAAAAAAACCTTTTAAACTAAGATAAAACAAAGTAGATCCTGCGACACTTATCAAAACAAGCATAAAGTATATAAGCAGAAATTTATCAGCTGTAGTTAGTTCAAACCGTTCACTTTTTTTTGTTAAAAATTTTACTATTGTAAGAAATATTGCAAATATTCCGAAGTACCCGATAAAATCAGACTGTGCTGCCGTTGTTGAAAGAATAAGGAGTAAAATATCTGCTCCTATAAGCCAGTCTATTTTTTGCAGAAACCAGCTTTTTTTATAAATTGGCTCTAATAAATTTTGTGAATATAATAATATTTTGTTAAAAAACATACAGCTATCCTACAAGATTGTTAGTACCAGCGTCCTCTACTTCGACATCGGATGTGACTCTAACATCAGAAATTGTACCGTTAAATTTGTAGCATTTACCTTCCAGTGTTACTGGCAGTCCCATTTTTATTTTATTTCCGCCGACAACAGCACCGTCTTTAGTAATTTTTGCAGTATCCTTTATTGTGATAATCGCATCATAAATAGAAGGCTGTGCCGGATCTTGAATTAGTATATATTGTTCTTTTGCTTTTAGTGATGGTAAAGCAGTTTTTCTTGATTCAGAAGAAACATTTACAACATTTAGTTCTGTGTAAGGAACATTTCTTATTGTTATAAAAGTTTTATCCTCTGGTTTAATTGGAAATTCGTCACCGGTAACAGTGACTCCTCTTAAGAATACTTGAAATGTAATAGCAGATGTTGCTTCTATTTGTTTGTCAGCTGTCTGACGGAAATGTTTTGTTGTTAATACTCCAATAATAAGAGCTAATATTACTCCTAAAACTATTATAATATCTACTATGTTAAAATTTTTCATATATTTCCCCTTGTTTAGTTGTCTAATACAATTCTTTCCGGAACGGATTTTAAAATTTCATCTATTGTAGTCGTTGCGCATCCGTACTGTTTTATTACAATTCCAGCAGCAATATTTCCGATAACAGCTGCATAAACAGGTTCTGCACCTATTGCCAG
This sequence comes from Candidatus Gastranaerophilales bacterium, assembly GCA_944323495.1. Next base: position 12,845 of record CALUSZ010000098.1, on the reverse strand, counting down.
AGCAAGTGTATATATAGCTGTAACAGTATCGCCGGCACCGGTTACATCAAATACTTCTGCCTTATTAAAAACAGGAATGTGTGTATATTTATTTCCTTTTTCAACCACAACCATTCCCTCTGAACCGCAAGTTATAAGCACTGCATCAGCTCCGGATTGTTCTAAAAGCAAATTTCCGGCTCTCAAAAAATCATCCTTGCTTCTAAGATAAAAACCTACATGTTTTTGTGTATCAGGAAGGTTTGGAGTCATAGATGTAATACCTTTGTACCTGTTCAAATCTCTTTGAGCGTCTACAATTACTTTTTTATTATATTTATGAGCGACATCTGCAACCGTTTTTATAATCCGGTCGCTTAAAGTACCAATATGGTAATCTGATAAAATAACTGCGTCATGATGAGGCAAAAGTTTTTTTATTTCTTCTATCATAGCCTCTTCAGTTTCTTTTGATAAAGGAGCATTGGTTTGTCTGTCAATTCTTACAATCTGCTGTGTTATAGAGTGTGAGCAGGAACCGGAAATTCTGGTTTTGGTAATTGTTTTTCGGTTTTTATCTGTAATAAGCGACTTGCAGTCAATATTAGCCTTTATGAATGCATTTTTTAAATCTTGTGCCTGATAATCATCGCCTATTACACCTATAACACAAACCTTGCCTCCATTAATTTCGGCAACGTTATGTGCAGCATTTGAGGCACCGCCAAGTATAAATTTAGTGTGCGTATGTTGTAAAATTATAACCGGCGCCTCTCTTGAAATGCGCTCTGTATCGCCGTAAACCATCTCATCTAGTGCTAAATCTCCGACGACAAGTATTTTTGCTTCTCCCAGCTTTTTTATATAATTTTCTAATTTATCCTTATCCATTTCAATCTCTCTTATGATTGCCTATTCGCAAAATATCAGATATAATATGTTTATATCATACTACAAAAAAGAAAAGAGAGTCATATATGGCTGGCAAGAATGTTTTTAATGATAAAGACACAATGGATATAAGTGAATTAGCCTCACTAAACGATGATATTTCCCCTGAATTAATAGAGCAGCTCCAGCAAAAACTTACGCAGGATGCAAAAAATTTAAATGCCGATGCTAACTCCGATAAGATTAGCCCGAACTTTAATGCAAATGATGATACAACTCTTTTTGAAGAACCTAAAGATGAAACCTCTGCAGAGCAGCCGGTAAAGCAGGAAACGACAAAGGCAAAGAAGGATATAAAGCTAGATGAGAATTTTGATGACAATTTTATAAAAAAATATAAAGCAAAGTTAAACAAGCAGCAAAGCGACTCTCAAGAAAAAAAAGATGCCGAAAGTACCATAAGCAGCGCAGCTTTTGCAGAAACTCCCCAGAATCCTGATATAGAAACGGTATCTAACGGAAATATTACGGAAAGAAAAATAACTCCGGAGCAAAAGAACTACAATGACAGCCTTGATTTTCTGGATGGAAATGTAAAATATTCAAAATATGTTATTTATATTGATCCGCAAAACGTTGATTTTATAGAGGGTTTAACAGTCAAAGAGAGAAAAAATTTAATAAATAAAATTCTCAAAGAACAAAATGACATCGCAATTACAAAACAGCGTTTTAGGATAATTCAAACCGTAATAAGACATGCTATAGTGGCTATATTAACCGTTGCAATTTCTATTCCTATAATATATATAACTATAAATGCCTCGTTGGAAGCTTCTATAAATAATTACAGACGTTCGCAGTCTATATTCCAAACATTATATAAAGAAAAAGGTAAAATCCAATCTCTGCGCTAATTTCCTTTGCTTTCTTTTAGAATATAATCAGCAGCAGATAGTCCTAATTGATAACCTCCAATTGAAGCTGCCACAAATGCAAACCCTTTGAGAGCGCCAGGTAAAAATTTCAAAGATTTATTAAATATTTTCTTTGTAGCACAGTAATCTTTAAAAGCTTCAGCCTGTTTTGTTAATAATTTGCTGTCTTTATACCATCCTTCTCTTTTAAAAGCAATCTTTTTACCGGTAACAGCATCTTTTTCCAGCATTGGCATACCAATGAATCTTTTAGCTAAAGCTTCACTTCCAAACATAGTACCGAGAGCTAGAGCTTCTCTTGAAAAAGCTTCAGCTTTATCATCGGAACATGCCACTTTAACAGCTCCTGTGGCAACGATTAGCGGATTTATGTGATCAGCTGTGAAGTTAATAACCTTGCTAACTCCATTCATAAACTTATCAGCTTTGGAAAGATTTTTAATAGCTTCTTCTGCGCTAACAATACCTGTAGCAACGGAGTTAGAAGATTCTCTTGCAATATTAGCTACACCTTTAGCAGCATTTGCAACCTGGCCTGCTGCAACATCAAAATTCATTGCACTTACAAACGGGTTATTTGATGCAAGAGCTTCTACACCTTTATCAGCTCTTCTTGAAGAAAATATTCCGCTTGATACAATGGATGGCATGAATGATGATATTGCTAAACCTGATGTCATTGATTTTCCTTCACTACAATCTATAAACACACTTGTATTTATATAAAGTATTTTTGTAAAACAAAATTGCATAAAATTTTTAAAATTTTACAAAACTTTACATGGTAAAACGCCATCAGGGCTAGGCTTACAGGCCTAAGCCTCTTCACTTTCCTGCTGCTCTGTAAAGGGTTCTCTATATATTTGTAATTTTGTTATTCTAGCACCATCAACTTCAGTTACTGTAAAGGTTAAACCATTAAAAGATACAGTATCGCCGATGTTTGCAATTCGTCCTAACAGTTTTACAACTAATCCGGCTATTGTATCAACGTCATCCTCTTCAAACAGGGCTTCTTTTAGGTCAAAAAATTTAACCAGTTCATCTATACGCATCATTGCATTTGCAATGTAAGTATTTTCTCCGATTTCTTCTATATTAGCTTCTACATCTTCATCAAATTCATCCTGTACATCACCGATTATTTCTTCAAGCACGTCTTCTAACGTTATTAAACCGGATGTTCCGCCAAATTCATCAATAACCACTGCCATTTGTATATGGCGCTTTTTAAACTCAATAACAAGATTATCCAGTGTCATTGTCTCAGGGATAAGAATTAACGGACGTATAATTTTATCCATTGAATAACTCTCTTTTGTCATTGTAAGTGAGTATAAATCTTTAACATGTATGAATCCAAGAATTTTGTCAATATTTTCTTCATATACAGGGTAGCGAGTGTACTGATTTTCCATCGCAACTTTATTAAGCTCATCAAATGTTATATCATTTGGAATACATACCATATCTGTCCTGGGTATCATAACCTGTTTCGCCATTAAGTCAGAAAATTTAAACATATTATGAAGCATTTCTGCTTCAGTTTCATTTAAAACACCTTCGTTATAACTTGCATCGACCAGCATGTCCAATTCTTCTGTTGAATGTACTAATGAAGCATCTTCTGAATTAGCATGGCAAGCTGCAAGTATTTTATTGCCTGATACTTCAAGAAGCCATACAAAAGGCTTAAACAATGTAATAAAGATATCCATAGGTGTTGAAATTAGAAGTGCTAATGTTTCAGGATGTCTTAATGAGATACACTTAGGCAGCTGTTCTCCAAGCAGTACGTGAAAATATGTTACTAAAACAAATGATATAGGTACGGCAATTGCATGAGCTGTTATTACACTTGTTGAAGTAAAAAATATTCTAAGAACAGGTTCTATTAGTTGAACTATTGTTGATTCGGCAACCCATCCTAAGGCAATACTTGCAATTGTTACACCGAGTTGTGCTGCAGCAAGCATTTTATTGACATCATTAACTAATTTTAAGGCCCTTTTGGCATTGGAATTTCCCTCATTACATAATTGTTCCAGCCTGGTTTTTCTAACTTTTACAAGAGAGAATTCTGCTGCTACAAAGAAACCATTAACAAAAAGTAAAAATGATATTATAAAAACATTTATAAAGATGTCTGTTAGGCTCATTTACTCTCAATTACCTTTAAATTATACTTCTAATTCTACACTAGACAAGAAATTTTTGCAATATTTTGGGATGTATATTATAATTGTATGTATGAAAACAGGTGCTTTTATTGTTCCAACAGGAATAGGGGCCTCAATCGGTGGGTTTGCAGGAGATGCAAGTGTTTGGGCTAGGCGGATTGCGAGATGCTGCAGACTTATTGTTAATCCAAATGTTGTTAATGCTGCTTGTTTTTCCGGAATTACAGATAATATGCTATATGTTGAAGGGTATTCTCTTGACGAATTTTTTAAAGGTAATATTAGGCTGCAGGTTTCAAGTGAGAATAAAATAGGTATAATTTTTGATAAGTCTATTACTGCCGGGGTTTTAAACGTTCATATAAATACACTTAATGCTGCAGAGGTTGTTTATGGATTAAATATTATTGGATATGAAATAACTGAAGAAGCCGTAGGAGTTGAGTTTTTTGTAGATTCTTCGGGAATTTCAACTGGTAATGTCGAAAATTTATTAACATTAAAGAAAGCTGCTGAGAAACTAATTTTAAGAGGAGCTGAGGCAATTGCTGTAGTGTGCCGTTTCCCTCAAGATGAAGGCGATGACTATGCAAAAGGTATTGGAGTTGATCCGGTAGGCGGAGTTGAGGCTATAATTTCACATTATATTTCTAAAGAATTTTTAATACCTTGTGCTCATGCACCGGCGTTTGATGATATAGAGATTAGTACTGATATTGTAGATAAAAGATGTGCCGCTGAATATATAACACCTACGTTTTTGCCGTGTATTCTTCTCGGTCTAAGTCGGGCTCCATTAATTTCAAATACCGGAATAAGTGTTGATGATGTAGATTTTTTAATTGTTCCATATAATTCTATTGGATGTATCCCTGTTCTGGAAATGTCAAGAAGGGGCAAAAAAGTTTTTGCAGTAAAAGAAAATAAAACTATTTTAGACGTAACACCGATGAATTTTTTATTAACATGTGATATAATAAATACATACGAAGAACTTATGGAGCGAATAGCATGAAGAAATTAAAAAAAGCGTTCACTTTGGCAGAACTGCTTTTATGTATTGGCATTATTGGAGTAGTTTCGGCGATGGGTATGACAATCGCAAAACATGGTGCTGATAGGGCGTATAACTTATTTTATTATAACGGTTATATAAATTTATATAATGCTATAGCAGATGCTAAGGCTGTAAATAGTGAAGCTTCAAATAGTCAGATTATGTTGCACGTAAAAGATGTATTAGAAATAGATGGCGAAGATGAAAATAATGATGAGCCTGGGGAAATTCCACCTGCTGCAGGATGGGTGTTACCAGGAGCTGCAAATGCTGAAGAAGTTATTACTGCAAATGGTGTTAAGTATTATTATTCAAAAAATCTTAGCGATGGATTTAACGGTGTAGGAGCGGTTGCAGGTGCAACTAATGCAATACCTATAACGATGACAGTACCGCAGAGAAAAACAAGAGCTAATAATGGTTTTGCTACTATTCGTTTAGCATATGTTGATGCGGATAACGGATATTTAATTCCTGTTGTAGCAGGGAGTACTGTTAATTTACAATTAAGAAGAGATTTGCTGCCTGCATACATTGATAATGGTATTGTTGGTAGAAATAATGTAATAAATAGAAATGGGTTTGAATTTCAAGCAATACCTTATTCAAACTATAGGGATGCATTCTGTACTGTTAGAAATGGCAGCAGTTTAGGTACTCTTATTAATTGTACCGGGTATTCTATAGTTCCGCCAAGAGAAGGTATTCTTAAAATAGCTGATCCGAGAAAAGCTAGATAAAAAAAGTCCGGTATTAATACCGGACTTTTTTATTTATTTTAAATTAACTTTGTTGTTTTCAGCAAGAAATTGTGTAACTTTTTCGTTTAGTGCCTGTTGAGAAAGTGCATTGAATACACCCGGAGTCTGCGAAAGCTGCTTAATCATTGTTGGAGTATCAATATTATACATTCTGCTGAGTTCTGATAATTTTGCGCCAAAGTCCGCTTGTGAAACTGTTATATTTTCTTCTTTTGCAATCTTATCTATAACAAGTGTATTTTTAACTCTGACAGCAGCGTCTTCTTTTAGGCTGTTCATAATACTGTCATATCCTTGAGCCTGTACTGCCTGCTCCCAAGTAAAGCCTTGCATAGAAAGCTTCTGTTTATATTCTTCCAGAAGCTGATCTGCTTCTCTATCAATCATTGACTGCTGAATTTCTACCTTAGCATCTCCTGTAATTTTTTCGAATATTGCTTTCTCAGAATTTGTTCTGTCAATGTCAGCCTTTTGATTGTCTAGATATTTTTGTATGTCAGCTTTTAAATCATCAACTGTTTTAAATGGTCCAACCTTCTGAACAAATTCATCATTTAATTCTGGCAGAACTTTTGTCTTTATTTCGTTGATTTTGCATTTAAATACTGCCGGCTGACCAGCAAGTTTCTTTTCGTGGTATTCTTCAGGGAATGTTACGTTAATTTCAAATTCTTCCCCGAGTGTTTTATCCACAAGCTGCTCAGCAAAACCAGGAATAAAACTTGAATGAGCCAAATCAAGAGTGTAATTTTTAGCATCACCATGTTCAATTTTTTCGCCGTTAGAAAAACCTTCAAAGTCAAAGACTACTATATCAGTATTTATCGTTTTTCTATCTGTAACGACTACTGTTGTTGCATGCTGTTCTAAGAGACCGTCAATAGATTTTTGCATAGCATCTTCAGGAATTTTATATTCGTCAACATCTATTGTCAGTCCTTTGTATTCACCTAATGTAACTTCAGGACGGAGTTCAATTTTAGCTGTAATTTTTAAATCGCTGCCAATTTTATAGTCATAAGATTCTACATATGGCTGGGCAACTACATCAAATTTATTTTCTTTAATTACGTCAGCAAAAATTTTTGGAAGAGCTCCTTCTAATGCTTCATGTTTAATTCTGTCTTCTCCAACATATTGTTCTACAATATTTCTGGGAGCTTTTCCCTTCCTAAATCCCGGAATATTAACATATTGCGCAAGTTTTTTTGCTGCATTGTTATAATAGTTAACTGCATCTTTTGCCGGAATTTCAATATCAACTTTTATGATGTTTTCCGGTTGTTTTTCAATAGTTGTGTTCATTTATATATCCTCTTTTCTGGTACTTATACAAATAAAACAGTACTATAAACAGAGGATATATGCAACTAAATAACAAAAGTAACGCGAAATTTTTCGCGTTACTTAAACAATTACTTTACACTAAACCTTCTTTGACGGCTTTTACTGCTGCTTGTACTCTGTCATTTACGCACATTTTCTGTAATATAGAGCAAACATGTGCTTTGGCAGTATGTACGCTTACAATAAGTTCTTTTGCTATTTCGGTGTTGCTTTTACCATCTACAAGGTGTTTTAACACTTCAAATTCACGGTCTGTCAGAGGAACTCGTCCTTCCTCAGAGGTTTTATCTTTAAGGATTCCTAATGTTTCTTGTTTCGGGAAAGAATCAAGAACTTTGCGTGCAATAACCGGATCCAGCCAGCATACTCCGCTTTTTACATCTCTGATTACATCTGCTAATTTTGAAGGATCAATATCTTTCAGGCAGTATGCCATAGCTCCTGAAGACAATGCAGCTATGACCTCTTCTTCTCTATCATGTGAGGTTAGGGCAATAACTTTAATATCCTTGTTCATTTCTTTTACTTTTACAGTTGCCTCTATACCATTCATTCCGGCAAGACCTAAGTCCATTAAAACTATGTCCGGGGAGTGTTGTTCTATAAGCTTTAAACCGTCTATAGCATTATCGCTTTCTGCAACAACGTTAATATCTTCATTAGAGTTTAATGCACACCTTAGTCCAACTCGTGTCAGCTTAAAATCCTCTATTATGATTACACTGATTGTTTTGGTTTCTGTACTAATTGCTGCTACCATTTAATTAATCCTCCTATCGGGGTTCTGTTACATTCTCTTATTTCCCCCACCCCTCTATTAAATAATAGTCACAATGCGTAGTACATTACCCGATTATCTAATTTTTATTGAACATTTATATGTAAACATTTATTGCAATTTGTACAAATCGATATCAACATGATATATAATATAAGTATATGTATATCGTCAAAAACTTGAAGGACTATAACTTGTCCCACAAGCAGCGGATTTTTGCCGGCTACTTAAAGGATAATGTGGATTCGTTTGTTTGTTATGAAAAGATAACAAACAGAACTGCTATGCGAAGATACTTTGCTCCGGATAATGAGTTTATAGAATACTCTACTGCAATTGCAGAGCCTGCAGAATTGTTGGCAAGAGCTATTGTTTGATAATTTCGGCAAATATGCTATGCTTTATTTATGAAAAGGGTTATTATTTTAATTTTATTAATTTGCGGGGCTGTAGGGGCTGTACATGCTTCTGATTTATACAGCTTGAATTTTAACGGACAAATTTACAAACTTTTATATAGTGAAAAAACTCCGGAACATTCAGGTTATATTAATGAATATTTTAAGCCCGGTGAAACTAAAAATTCCTGGTCGGAGATTATTAATATAATACATTTCCCAAATGCATATTCACCGGTTGACCATGCCAGTGAATTTAGTAAATATTTAAACACAATAAACTGTCCGAATGCCTTGAATATTGATGAAGAGCAAAATTCTGCGATTTTGGATTTTATATTAATTGACGGAAGAAAATTACCGATAATTTTGGAATTTAATGTTTTTAAATACGAAAAATATTCGGAATGCGGAACTGTTGCTGTTCAATACGTAAAAAGATATAGTGTATATAATACAGGGCAGGTTGAAAATATAAAAAAAGAGTTCAAAAAACTTCGTCCGAGAATACTAAAAAAAATGAAAAAATTTGATGCTCCGGAACTTGTCAAACAAAATATTGATGAAATAAAACTTAATGATTTGCAATAAACTGTTAAAATCTGTTAGCATATATTAGTATAGTAGTCGATTTTAAGGAATTATAATAGATGAAATTTTCTAAAATAAAATTAGGAGGGGGATTACTGGCTTTTTTGCTGCTGTCGGCTTTGCCTTCATATTCAGCAATGACATTTCCTAATATAAATATAGGTTTAGGCACCGCTAATACTCCGCAGGATTTTACTAACGGGCTTCAGATTCTTATTTGGTTGACAATATTAACTTTAGCCCCTAGTATTTTGATAATGACAACGTCATTTATAAGGCTTGTTGTCGTCTTGTCTCTTACAAGGCAAGCGCTTGGAGCAGGTACATTGCCGCCTAATCAGGTTATAACAAGTCTTGCGTTAATATTGACTTTTTTCATAATGGCGCCTACATTTAACGAAATTAATGAAAAAGCATTACAGCCTTATATGAACAATCAGATAACACAGCAGGTCGCGTTGGATAGAGGTATAGAGCCTGTTAGGAAATTTATGTTTAAGCAGACTCATGAAAAAGAACTTGCACTGTTTGTAAGAATGGCAAAGATAGAAAAACCTAAAAACAAAGACGATGTTCCTACATATGTGCTTTTGCCGGCGTTTATTTTAAGTGAATTAAAAACAGCTTTTACAATAGGTTTTGTTGTGTATTTGCCGTTTTTGGTAATTGATATTGTAGTATCATCAGTTCTTGTATCAATGGGTATGATGTTTTTGCCTCCTACAATGATTGCTTTGCCATTTAAGCTTATAATGTTTGTTATGGTAGACGGATGGTATCTGGTGGTAAAATCACTTGTAGAAAGTTTTGTAAGGTAGGAGAAGGGTATGAATCAGGATGTAGTTATAACTCTTTTACAGAAAATGTTTATATTAACTCTGGAAATATCTGTACCAATATTGCTAGTAGGTGTTGTACTGGGTCTGCTTGTCAGTATTTTTCAGACTGTTACTCAAATACAAGAATCAACATTAACATTTGTTCCTAAAATTGTAGGTTGTGTACTGTTGTTGATTTTTCTTATGCCTTGGATGATAAGTATATTTGTGACAACTGTTAATGAATTTATGGATATGATACCTCAACTAATAGGCGGAGTTTGATGTTTAACTTAGACGTATTATTTTCAGTAAGCAATATAATACTTTTTATGGCAATTTTTACAAGGTTGTCCGGACTTTTTGCATCAGCCCCCCTGTTTTCAACTTATCCAATACCAACTCAAGTGAAAATTTGGCTGGCTGCTTGTATTGCTTTTATTTTATTTCCAATTGTGCAGTATAATACGAACTTTGTTGTGCCAAATTCTGTACCGGCCTTAACACTAATTCTTTTTAAGGAATTTGTAATAGGCTTTGCAATGGGGTATTGCGCAAATTTAGTTTTTGTTGGCATAGAGCTTGGGGTAAACACTTTTGCCGTACAAATGGGGTTATCGGCGGATCAGGCATTAAACCCTACATCTGGAGGTAATTCTCCTGTAATTACACAGGCATATACATATCTGGCATCAATGCTTTTTATTGCACTGGGTGCTCACCAGTGGCTGTTTTCTGCTATATACAACAGCTTTAAGAGCATGCCTATAGGGTATACATTTGCATTTTCTCCGGAGATGGTTGGAAATATTATAACTTTAACCGGACAGATTTTTTATATAGGCCTAAGTATTGCACTTCCAATATTTGGAATTTTATTTATTACAGATATTTTGTTAGGCTTTACTTCAAAAATGATGCCGCAGATGAATATATTCATGGTCTCAATACCTTTAAAAATATATTTGGGGCTTTTGTTGTCGTTGATTTTCTTGCGCCCGATGGCAGAATATATTACAGTGTTAATAGAACGTTTTATGGTGCAGATAGCTGGCTTATTTTAATATGTTATAAAAACCAATATGCAAGGGACTTCAAGGTTATTATAAGGTTTATGCATAAACTTAATATGATTAAGGTTTTTAAATATAGACATTGTTTATCAGAAAGGCTTATATTTACAGGTTTTTGAATGCAAATAGCTATTAATAAATATAATGGTAAAAAATAGCGTCCCTGTACGCCCGCTATAAAATCTGTTGAAGTGGTATAAGTCAGATAAAATAATAATAGTGTTGTGAATATAAATATTACACATAGCAAAAATGAAAAAATACGAATTCTTAGTCTGCAATAAGTATCTCCTAATAAAGATGCAAGTATAAATAGTAAAAGAAAGCTATAGTTCATATAGCTATAAAGATTTACTATGCACCAATCCAAGGTGCAAATACTTTGTATAACATACCATTTCCACATACTAGAAATGGTATTAGTAAAAGCTCTTAAAAAATTTAGAGGTTCATCTGTTAAAAGTTGTTTTCTGGCATAAAAATCTACATTCGGATGTATGAATATGAAATTATTTGAACTGTATAAATAAGTCAATCCTAGTAATAGCAAAAACCATAACCAAATAATATAATTTCTGTTATTGAGTTTTTGTTTGGGAATACAAAAACTTAATAATGTAAATATAAAAGAGCCTTTTAAGAAAACTGAGATAAAACTTAAGAAGAAAAATAGATATAATTTATTTGCAGGGATGATTTTGTCTTTTCCCCAAATTAGGTCAAACATAAGAGCAATAAATAAAAAAGTAAAGCTTATGTTAAAACTGTCTGCAGAGAGTGACATCCCCTCATATAAAGCCATTGGAAACAATGATGTAATAAGAATTTGCCATTTAAATACAGGACTTATTTTTATTGCGAGAAAGACAAAAAACAAGTAAGTGAAAAAGTTTGCTAATCTAGCTGAATAAAAAAGTATATAAGGATTTTGAGTAAATAATGATACAGATTTGATAGCTAATGCAGATGGTATGTACATGATAAAAGAGTAGCCTGTATTGTTGTGCGTATAATTTAAATGTTTAAAATCAAATAAATCAATGTAATGACTTTTATATTTAAATTCCTGAAAACAAGCACAATTTTGTCTTAATAGGGCTTTTCTATTTGGGAAAATGTCTTTAGCTGGATTCCCGTCTTTGTTGTTAAAAAGCACGCCACAGGAAACTTCACAGGCTCTTAACAAATGCATAGGTTCATCAGGAACTTTGAATATTGGTGTTAAATATAAAAACAAAAAACCGAATATAAATCCTATGGTTAGAAAAATATATTCAGGTTTATAAAAATTTGTTTTCTGAATTATCATTTGAATATTATACTATAAATATAAGCTTTCAATAATCATCATAAAATGTTATAATCATATCTATGGGGAACGAAGCAGCAGAAAGAACCGAGGAAGCTACCACCCGAAGGCGAACCAAAGAGCGGGAAAGAGGAAATGTCTCTAAAAGCAGAGATATGGATTCTGCACTTGTTATGGTCGCCGGAATCGGTTTGCTTGCAATTTTTCTCAAGGGCATGATTGAAAACATTCAAAATATGATGAGAGAATGCTTTTCGCATCTTGATGCTTCAGTTGTTACGACAAGTAATCTTATGGGGCTTTTGCTGCCATATTTTCATTATCTTGCAGTAATTGTTCTTCCTTTTATGGTTCTCCTAGTAATTTTTTCAATTATTGTAATCAGGCTTGATGTAGGACAGGTTTTTGCACTTGAGAGAGCAAAATTCAATCTTGAAAATCTATCGCCGAGAAGAATGCTTCAGAATGCAAAGAGAATGTTTAACCCATTTGAACCGCGTTCATTAGTAGAGTTTGCAAAATCTATTTTAAAAATTGTTATTGTAGGTGCATGCGGATATTCTGCCGTAAATAGCAGAAAAGGAGATTTGTTGGGGCTTGTAGGGTTGGAGATTCCGGCTGCATTGAATATTTTAGGTTCTGTACTCATTAATATGGTTATCAATATGTGTCTTGCCATGCTTATATTGGGGTATCTGGATAAAAAGTATCAAAATTATGAGTAT
>CALUSZ010000097.1 GCA_944323495.1 Candidatus Gastranaerophilales bacterium | reverse complement strand
GTATTATTGCATTATTAATATATTTCAAAGCCTGTTGCAGGTTATTTGATTTATAGTTACCTAAAGCTATTAAATAATTCTTATAATCACTCTCTGGTGCCTGATTGCTGTTGATAAGCTCAGAAGTTGTTTCTATTGCCATATTATTATATACAATATTTGAGTAAGCATCTGCAAGATATAACAAGTCTTTGGAATTTACTACGGCAGAGGGGTAATAATATCTTCTTATATCGTTTACATAAGCAGCAGTGTAGTTATTTGTATCAAGTTTTTTTATTAAAGAATCCGAAAGGTCAAAGAACCCGTATTCCGCCATTTTCATGCCATATACAAGAAAAACGTAATCATCATGAGCTGTTCTTTGTATGAGGCTGTTAAAGTCATCATAAGAAGCCTTTACATTGCTTTGTGCAAACCTGTTTTCAGCAGAAGCATACTTTGCCTTTATAAAGTTATCTTTAATTACCATATCCATATTAGCTGCATTAGTTTCAGCTTTGATTTTCAAAGGCTTTGTCTCTGCTGCTAATGCGGCAGCAGGAGTGCATAATATGAGTATTAGTATAATAAATCTATTTAATATCCTATTCATGCTCTAAATCTACACCTACATAATATTTATTAAACACTTGCAATAACTTGTTACTACAATTATTTACTATAGAGTAATATAAATCAAGTAGGTTATATTTTTCTAAAGTCTTTAAGTCTTCTTTTTCAATCGTCATATGGTTCTCTGTGACAAAAACTCCGACGATTTTGTTTAATTTTATTGCAAGGAACTTATCAACAACTTTCGGATCAAAATGTGATCCGGCTCCGTTTTTAATAATATCAATAACTTTTTCAATCGGCATTTTATCACGGTAGTGACGTTTGGAAGTTATTGCGTCAAATACATCTGAAACAGCAAGGATTCGGCCGCCAAAAGGAATTTCTTCTCCTTTTAGATGCCTGTAATAACCGGTTCCGTCATATTTTTCGTGATGAGAGCAGGCTATTTCGGTTATTTGCTGGAAATCTTTGGACATGTGAATTTTTTCCAGAATATGGTGGGTAATCTCAACGTGTTCTTGAATATGTTTATATTCTTCAGGCGTAAGTTTTCCTTCTTTTTGTAATACAGAGTCTCTAATCCCGATTTTTCCTATATCATGAAGTGCTGCTGCCTTTTCTAAGATATATAAATCATTCTTTTCCATTCCAAATTCTTGTGCGATAAGTGAGGCAAACATTTTTACTCTGGAAGAATGACGTGCTGTAATTTTATCACGTGCGTCAATGGACGTTGCAAGAGTTTCAATAAAGCTGTCTAAGACAACTTTTTGTTCTTCCAGAAGTTTTCTCTGTTTTTCAAATAGCTGCGCATTTTCTAAAGAAATACCTGCGCTGGAAGCTATTGCAACAAGTAAATCTTCATCATCAGGGGTAAAATATTCGCCGAATTTATTAAGTACCTGAAAAACGCCGATTATTTCCTGATTGAAGTTTTTTATTGGCATGCAGAGAATTGTCTTAGTCCTGTATCCGGTTTTTTTATCGACATCTGCATTAAATCTTTTATCTTTATAAGCATCTTTTATATTAATTGTTTCGCCTGTCTGGACTACGTGTCCTGCAATTCCTTTATCAGCGGGAATCCTTAACTCTTTTGTATCCAGCCCCGTCGCAACCTTTGAATAGAGTTCATTATTATCTTTGTCATAAAGATACACAGTACAGCGGTCTGCATTCATTGCTGTTTTTGTTTCTTCTGCAATGGTTTTTATAAGTAAATCTATGTTTTTTTCTGCTGCTACAGCCTGACCGATGTTGACAAGTGCTATGAGCGGATCCTTTGTCTGGTTATGATTGTTATAGTGGCTTACTGCAGGACATTTTAGCAGCGAATTAAGCTTTTCAAAAAATTCTGTTTTTTGATTCTTTATAGAAAGCTTTCTTGCCTGATTGTAGTTTATTGCATATAGAGTAGTACTTTTTTCTTTAAAATTTACGTATCCAAGAACCATTTCATGTAAAATCTTTGTAATAGGGTCTTTTGACTGTTCAACCAGAAAAGATGTGTCATTCATAAATTGGTAAAAGCTGTTATAATCTTTTTGGCAAAAAGCATTTAGAGCAAGCAGGCTAAAACATATAGCCGTATCGTCCTGATAAATCTCTTTATGCTTTTCTATTCTTTCTTTAACTTCTTCGTACTTTCCGTTAAGTATTTCTGAAACTGACTCATAAATAAAATTTTCTAAAGTCATTTCACCCTCTCTTGTTTATTATATAATATAATAAAATTAGCTTTTTGGCAAAGGGGTAAAAAGGGGAAAAGGGGGATTCATTGAAAAAGATTTCAATTTTAATACCTGTTTATAATGAGAAGGATTCTTTACTGGAGATTTTGAGCCAGGTTGAGAGTGTTGATTTTAAATTGGAAAAAGAAATTATTTTAATTGATGACTGCTCGACTGATGGAACACAGAACTTGTATGAGTCTCTTCCTTATAAAGTAATTTACCATAAACGGAATATGGGAAAAGGTGCAGCACTGAGAACAGGTTTTGAAGCTGCTACAGGTGATATTATAATTATCCAGGACGCTGATT
The DNA here is from genome assembly GCA_944323495.1 of Candidatus Gastranaerophilales bacterium. The sequence continues at coordinate 24,137 of CALUSZ010000097.1, read as the reverse complement.
TAGAGTATAATCCCTCTGATTATAAACCTCTTGTTCATTTGATAGCAACAGATACTGCCGATGTAGTATATGGCTCGCGTCTTGCTGACAAGCGCAACAATGGGAATTTCTTGTTATTGAGTTTCCTAGCAAATGTTACGCTAACGGCCTTGACAAGACTATTGTACGGAACATATCTTACTGATATGGAAACCTGTTATAAGGCCTTTAGGGCAGATTTTATAAAGGATATAACAATAAAATCTAACCGTTTTGATTTTGAACCGGAAATTACAGCAAAAATTCTTAAAAGAAACGTAAGATTTATGGAAGTTCCAATTTCATACAATGCTCGAAAGGTGCATCAGGGGAAAAAAATTACCTGGAAAGACGGGGTTCAGGCTATTTGGACGTTATTCAAATATAGATTTTTTGATTAAAAAAAAGCGGTTTTAAAACCGCTTTTTTTTTATTTATTACAAACGCTGAATTCATCTATCAGCAGTGCATATACAGCTTCGCCTTTTTTAGCTTTATAGTGGCAGCCTGGGGTTATTAGACCGACTACAAAACCGACACCGCAGCCGATAGGAATACCAATAGCTAAACCTGTACCTATTTCAGCCGGGTTAGGTATAAATGCAAAACCTACACCTGCACCAGCTCCGACTATACCTAGAGTCAGCGTGGAAAGAGTTAACTTACCGGCAGTTGTCCAAGGACCTTCCTTCAATTTGCAATCTTTTGTGAAAGGTCTTGCTTTAATTGCAATGCAGGTGTTATCAGGAAGCACAATCTGTCTGAAAATCAGGCTAACGCGTGCATTTTTATTAAACCATTTTGGTTTTTCAACATTAATTACCTCTGCTACAATCTTTGTTCCGCAAGGAAGAATTAATGTTCCTTCTGTAGTATACAATGCCTGCGGTACTACAAAGTGTACGATTTGTCCTGCTTGTGCGCATTTTGAGAAGAACTTTTCATCAAATACAAATTGAAGAACATTGCCCTTTTCGACTGTTTTTCTAAGGTTTGTAATTGTTACAACATTGCAGGGGGCTTTTTTATGAACATCAAGATGCTCTACTGCAACTGTTTTTTCACAGCTTTCGGCTAATACCGGAATGGTATTAAGTCCTATGATTGAGATTACTGTGAATAGTGATAAAAGTCTTTTAAACATAACTCAATACCTCAAATTATTTTTCATAGTTTAGTATAACTTATAATATAAATTTTCTCAAGCATGAAGTTAATTGATTTTTTATAAATTTTAGGATAGATTTACATATTATGAGAAGAAAAGCTACGGGTATAATGCTGGGGGCAATTGCTTCCGCAAGTTACGGTACAAATCCATTGTTTGCCCTTCCTATGTATTCAGCAGGGATTGATGCTAATTCTGTTTTGTTTTACAGGTATGCTCTTGCGGTGATTATTTATGGATTATGGCTTAAGTTTAAGAAAAAAATATCATTTAAGATTCATAAATCTGAAATACTGCCGCTTCTGTTCCTGGGGTTATTTTTTTCTCTATCATCTTTAACCCTTTTTATGGCGTTTAAGTATATAGAAGCTGGTATTGCCTGTACAATTCTTTTTATATACCCTGTTTTGGTTGCTCTTATTATGGCTATATTTTATAGGGAAAAAATTACTAAAACTTTTCTTTTTTCTATATGCTTAATTACTTCTGGTATTATGCTTTTGTATCACGGCAAGGGTGATACTGTACTGAATGCGACCGGTGTACTGCTGGTTCTTGCATCGGCTCTTTTGTATGCTCTCTATATTGTCGGAGTAAAAAATATAAAAACTATAAGACATATGAACGGTGCTAAAATGAGTTTTTATGTAATGCTTTTTGGGCTTCTTGTATATATTGTAAATCTTAAATTCTGTATAAATCTTCAGCCTCTTGATACTCCAATGTTGTGGGGCTGTGCGTTTGCTCTTGCTTTATTCCCAACCATCATTTCAATAGAGACTATTACAATTTCAATAAAGCTGATTGGCTCAACTACAGCCGCTATTTTGGGTTCACTGGAGCCAATAACTGCGATAATAATAGGAGTCTTGGTCTTTCAAGAACAACTGACACCAAGGATAATTGTTGGTATTATTGCCGTTTTAACAGGTGTAATTCTTATAGTTACCAGAAAACGTGAAATGCGTGCTTAATCCATACTGCCGCGCCTTAAGCCTTCTAAATCGAGGGTTATGTAACGAATTCCAAGTTCTTTGAACTTTGGTATAATCTTTTCATTGTTGACAATTTTATCAAAATCCGATTTTGGTAGTTCAATTCTTGCAATATCATCGTGTAGCCTTAGACGAACCTCGGAAATTCCTTGAGATTTTAAGAAATTTTCACCTTCCTCAACTATCAGTCAAGTGCTTTAAAATATTGCCTGACTGTTTAATGGTATAAACTTATTCATAAAATAATATAAATTTAATGAAACTATATAAAATTATCTTTTTAATATTATCATTTCTTTTGCCCTGTCAGGTTATTGCAGGTGATATACTTATTAATGACTTCTCTGAGTTAATAAATTCAGCTCCAATAGATGGTGATGTATTAACATTTACTAACAATTTGAATTCAGATGCCTCGATTGGTACTCAGTTTGAAAACTTAGATATAACTTTTGAAGGAAACAATCATTTCCTTGACGGTAATAATGTCTTTAGCGGATTTACTTTTAATAGTAATACAACATTTAATCAGGTTGATGTAAGGCACTGTAAAGGTCAAAACTATGGCGCTTATACTTACGCAGGAGCAATTTACAATGATGGTGGTGATTTAGATATAAATCAAGCCGCTTTTAATGAAAATTTTGTAGATTCAAGCGGGCTTAACCTAGGAAGCGGCGGTGCTTTATATAATATAGGTGATGGGAATATAGAAATAGAATCAGTAATCTTTGCGAATAATTATGCAAATGGTGCAACTGCATTCGGCGGTGCTATTGCAAATGGTGCAGTACAAGCAAGCAGTGCAACGAAAATGAGTATAAATAATGCTGTGTTTAGAGATAATTATGTAGAAGGAACTGTTGCACCATATGGCGGCGCTGTTTACAATAGCGGTACAGTAGATATTAGTAATACCAGTTTTGAAAACAATAAAACATTGGGAGAAGAAAGTTTAGCGGCATATGCAGGTGCGCTTTATAATATCGGTGAAATGAATGTTAGTAATGCAACTATAACAGATAATTCAACCACAGGAGGTTTGAGCTCTATTGTTAGAGGAGGGGCTATTTATAATAATAATGAGCTTTCATTAACTAATACTAAAATAAATGGAAATTATATAGACGCTCAGTTTTATGGAGATGGAGGGGCTATTTATAATGATTCTGCAGGTCATGCTGTAATTAAAGATTCTCAATTAGAAAATAACTATGTAAATTCTTCTTCAAATTTTTCTGAAGGCGGCGCTATTGCAAACTCCGGTGTACTGGTAATAGAAAATACAACCCTTCAAAATAACTACGATAAAGGAGAATTAAATGATATACATAATTATGCATCAGGAACTGTTGAGTTTGATGGGAATGGTGTTAATAATGTTTTAAGCGGGATTTCAGGTGAAGGCGTAATTACTAAAACAGGAAGCGGTGTTTTAAATCTGGGCGGTATAAATAATGAGTATACAGGTACTTTTAATCTGGAGCAAGGCACAATCAATCTTCTGAAAAACAGTTCTTATTTTAATGCTCAGAATACGGCTTTTTATAACAATACAAACTTCAATATGAAAAATGGAGAAATAAATAATATTAATTTTGGAAATCTTACATTAAACGGGAATTCAAATATTTTTGCAGATATTAATCTAAATAATAATACTATGGATAGAATTAACGCTGATTCAGTGAGTGGCAGCGGGACATTAAACCTTGAACCTTTAGATTTTATAGGAACCCCTACAGGGAATAATATATCGATTCCTTTTGCAAATTCAGTTTTAAAAGATTACGTAAGTTATACTCCGCAAACAATAGAAACCCCTATTTATAATTATAATTCCAGCTATAATTCATCAAATGGAAATATTGATTTGGCAAGAGGCGGGTTTAATTCCTCTGTATTTGTTCCTGCTGTTTCAGCCCAGCTTGCAGGGTATTTAAACCAGATAGATACATATAAACGAGTTTTTTCTAATCTTGATATGGTTATGATAACTCCTCCCGGAGTTGTTGCAGGTTTTGATACCAGAAACAAGTCTGCAAACAGCTTAGGCCAGTTTGCGTTTTCACCTTTAACCATGCCAGAAGAACATAGAGGAATCTGGTTTAAACCATATTCAACATTTGAAAATGTTCCGCTAAGAGGCGGGCCAAATGTTTCAAATGTGAGTTACGGTACTATACTTGGAGGCGAAAGTGAATTAATAAAGCTTAGAAAAGGCTGGTATTATTTATATGGGGGCTATGTATCTTATAATGGGTCGCATCAGACTTTTGACGGGAACGGTATATATAATAATGGCGGGCTTGCAGGGATTGATGCTGTATTTTATAAACGCGGATTTTTTACTGCCTGGACAGTTAATGCCGGTGCAAATTCTGCTGAGGCTTCTACCAGATTCGGAAATCAAGATTTTGTAATGTTCAATACAGGTATTGCAGAAAAAACAGGATACAACTTTGAACTTTTAGATAGGAAGCTTATTTTACAGCCGAGTTTTTTAATGTCATACAGTTTTATAAATACATTTAATTATACAACTGACTATAATGTAAGTATTAATGCTGATCCTATTCATGCAATCCATATAGAGCCGCAAATCAAAATTATAGGCAACTTTAAAAATTATCTGCAGTCATATATATCAGTTTCGATGGTTTGGAATATTCTTGATAGTTCACGTTTTCAGGCAAATGATGTTTATATACCCTCTCTTTCAGTAAAACCATTTGTCGAATATGGTGTTGGTGTACAAAAACGCTGGGGAGAGAGATTGACTGGCTTTGTTGAAGGCATGATAAGAAATGGAGGCCGAAACGGTATTGCACTCCAGCTAGGATTTAGAATCAGCCTCTGATATTATGAAGATATAATCTTGAGTCCTGTAATTCCTGTTAAAATTAGTAAAATGCATCCTAATCTCAACGCTGTTGCAGGTTCTTTAAAAAGTATAATTCCGAGAACAACCGTACCTAATGTTCCTATTCCTGTCCATATAGCATACGCTGTGCCTAAAGGCAGACTTTTTAAAGCTAAGGCCAAAAAATAAAAACTAAGTATCATACATACTACAGTTATTATAGAAGGAATGATTTGTGAAAATCCGTGTGAATACTTTAGGCCAATTGCCCAGCTGATTTCAAATATCCCGGCGATTAATAGATGAATCCATTGCATAAATATCTCCTTTCATAATAATAGAGCCTTAGAGATAATAGTTATCTCCCAGGCTTTTATCCTTCCGTGTTCACAGTATATTTCTCTCTGTGCGTTTTCTCTTGGACCTGTCCGGCATGTATGTTCCGCGGAACCCTAGAAAACCTAATATATAATAAAATCCCCTAGCTTTTTACTAAGGGGATTTTCTAAAATACTGGGGCGGAAGGATTCGAACCTCCGGGATGGCTGGACCAAAACCAGCTGCCTTACCACTTGGCGACGCCCCATTGCTTTTATTATAATAAAATATCAAGATTAGATGTCAAGATAAAAAACTAAAAACCGCCAAATATTTTGGCGGTTATAACTAAGCTCTTGAACTTTGCCACATTAAGTCTCCGATTGCCAATGCTGCGGCTCCTATCCATCCGGCTTTAGGTAATTTTTTAAGCCCTGGAAGTAACTTGAATGCCATAGCACCTGTTAAACCCGCAACTCCTGCTTCTGTTACCTTTGAAGCTGCAGCTCCATAGCCTTCCATTCTATCTTTACCCGCTTTATTATCAACTCTGGTATCAAACAGATAACTTAATGTTTCTTCTGAATATTTGTCATGGTAATCTTTGCCGTGAAGGTTTTTCCAGAAACCATGCTCAAATGGTGTCTGGCCGAATTTTTTGATATCGCTTCTTAAGTCAACAACTTCTCCTCTTTGTTTTGAAATTATTTGACTGTAAAGGATTTCAATCCAGTTTGTAACACTGTCTCGAGGATCAAGTTTATCACTATTAGCTTTGAAATAATCATTATATTTTGTATATAATGTGTGTTTTAAAGCATCAAACTCTTCGCAAATACCGTCCTGGTCTCCTTCTTGTATTTTTGCTGCCAAGTTTTGAATGCCTTTATTTACTCCAGCATCTACCATTGCTTTTTCAAACAGGGCTCTATCTTGGGCAGTAAAAGCCTTGGTTTCATTTTCAAGCATCATCTCATGCATTGCGCTCGTATGCTGTAATTGAGACTGTTCAATTTGCTGCATTTGATTTGCCATAAATGTAGGATTATAGTATCCACCAAGCATTCCCATTCCCATCATTGCCGGATTATAATATGAACTGTATGTTCCATATCCGCCAAGACCGTACATCCCGAGCGGACTTGAATATGGGTTTATTCCTGTTATGCCGTAACCTAGCATCGTAGTTACCTCCTACAAAATTATTAACCTTTTTTAACCTTACATATAAATAAAGTATTTTACTTTTACAAAATTGCCTTTTGGGCTAAAGTTTTGTAACAAAAGTTTACAATTTATTCCGGGCTTCTTTTGTTGTATCATTATATAAACAGTGTATTCAGGGAGTAAGAATGAGAATAGAGGCAAAAAATTTAGTAAAAATATACGGCGATAGAAGCGTTGTAAACGATGTTACCTTTTATATGGATAAAGGCGAGGTTGTTTGTCTTTTAGGACCAAATGGTGCAGGAAAAACAACAACTTTTTATATGATAGTAGGACTTGTAAAACCTAATACAGGAAATGTTTTTATAGACAGTCAAGAGATTACTGACTGGCCGATGAATTTGAGAGCAAAAGCCGGAATTGGATATCTTCCGCAGGAAAATTCTATATTTAGAAAACTTACTGTTGAAGAAAATATTAAACTTGTGTTGGAGATGAATGATAAACTTACTGTTAATGAAAAAAAGATGAAGCTTGAAGAACTTTTGACAGAATTTGGGGTTATGAAGCTGAGAAAATCTCCGGCAGTAGCTCTATCAGGGGGAGAAAGAAGACGTGTAGAAATCGCAAGAGCTCTTGCTGCAAGCCCTGATTTCATGCTTCTGGATGAACCTTTTGCAGGGATTGACCCGATTGCGATTGGTGAAATTAAAGATAATATTAGAAAAATATCTGAAGATAAAGGACTTGGTGTCTTGATTACTGACCACAACCCAAAGGCTACTCTTTCAATTACAGATAGAGCGTATGTAATTTTTGACGGGAAAATCAAGATTCAAGGTAAAAGTACTGATGTTGCAAATGACCCTGTCGCAAAAGAATTTTACTTAGGAAAGGATTTCAAGTTGTAACATGAAAAAACTCTTTACTGTGTACGATAGGTATATTTTTACGCAAGTGCTGATTACAACAATTGTTGCAATCTTACTGTTTACAATCGTATGGATTGCTCCTGAAATGCTTTTGAATACAATAAAGAAAATTCTTGAAGGTGTTTATACTGTAAAAACAGGAATCTTGGTGCTTGTATATGAACTTCCTAAAATTTTAGGAAAGGCCTTTCCCGTTGGACTTTTGCTAGGTTCTTTATTTACTTTTGATAAATTGAGCAAAGATTCTGAACTTACTATATTTAGAGCGGTTGGAATGTCTTTTTCCAGAATACTTGCGCCGCTTTTAGTGCTTAGTTTAATCGTTACATATTTATGTTTTGTGACTTATGATAAGTGGATTCCTCTGTCTTGCTTAAAACTTAATGAGATAAAGGGCGGAGAAACTCTTACACAGTATATTTATACGAAAAAAGATGAAAATAATTATCCTGAACAAGCAGTTGTTGTTTCAAGGTTTTTTCAGGGTGAGATGACTGACGTAATTGTTATGAACTTCTCTAAACAGATTTTTGATGATTTGCATGGACTTGAAAATATTCTAGTGGCAAAAACCGGACACAAAGGGGTAGATGCAAAAGGCCGGCCCAGCTGGGTTCTGGAAGATGTTACTTCTTATGATATTAATGAGGAAGGTATCTTTAAAAAAATTACAAAAAAGGATAGAGTAGATATATTAAATGGTGATGATGCTGAAGATGCTTATACTATTATGCTTAACTCAACTAAAAGAGACAGAGATATTAATAATAAGGATTTAAAGCATTATGTTACATTATTGAAAAAAGCAAATCTTGATGAGGATTACCGGCTTATGCTGAACAAATATTATCAGCGATTTTTCCATCCTTTTGTTTGCGTTCTTTTGGCCATAATGGGCTGCCTGTTAGGTTTTAGCAAACCTCGGGAACAAAGATTAATCGGGTTTACAATTGCCATAGGGTGTATTTTTGTTTATTATATAACTCTTCCGTTCTTTGATCTTTTAGCAGAAAAAGGAGTACTGCCTCCGCTTATTACGGCAGCTTTTCCGCCTGCAGCTTTCCTGGCCGCTATAGTTATGTTTTATAAATCGAGGGATCTTTAATTATGATGAAAAAATTTTTAGTATTATGTGCCTTAATGGTTACAAGTGTTGCAATTGCTGCATCTCCTATTAACGTTGAATATAATGACGGAATCTATCACATAATATTATCGGGAGATAAGATAAAAAAACAGATACAGTTTGTATCTTCACCAAATCTTATTACTAATAAAGAAGCTCACAATGCAAGAGGCTCTTTATTAACTATAAATGCAGGATTTTTTGATCCTCAAAACCAAAAATCAATGTCATATATTGTAAATGATTCACAAACAGTTGAAGATCCAATTTTTAATGAAGCGCTTATGGCGAATCCTGTTTTAAGACAAAACATGAAAAAAATCTTAAATCGTACGGAATTTAGGGTTTTGGATTGTGATAGCAAACTAAAATATGAAATTGCGCAGCATAATTCAAAAGTTGATTTTCTATGCTCGATAGAGACTTCTGCACAAGGGGGGCCGCAGCTTCTGCCTAACTTAAGATTAGAAGAAGAATTTTTTATACAAAAAGATGCCGAAGGGAATATTATACGTGAAACTGCATCTGTTTTGCATAAAACTCCAAGAACACTTATGGGTATAAAAAATCTTCCTGATGGAAAACAAGAAGTACATATTTTTATTGTAACAAATGAACACCCAATGGATATATATGAAGCCAGGGATTTATGCGCAAGTTACGGGCTAGACAGTGCTATGGCTTTTGACGGCGGAAGCTCAACTTCTTTTAATTATAAAAAGATAAACGTTGTTTCAACAGAAGATAATGGCGGAACCGGCCGAGGACTTAAGTCTTTTATGATTGTGACAAAAAAATAATAAAAAAATACCTGTTTGAAATCTTCAAACAGGTATTTTTTATAAAATGTCAAACTACTTGATTTCAACAACAGCACCAGCAGCTTCAAGCTGTTTTTTAAGTGCTTCTGCTTCATCTTTCTTAACGCCTTCTTTAACAGCCTTAGGAGCAGCTTCAACTAAATCTTTAGCTTCTTTTAAGCCAAGACCAGTGATAGCTCTAACTTCTTTAAGAACTGCGATTTTCTTATCAGCAGGAACAGAAGCTAAAACTACGTTTACAGCTGCGTCAGCATCTTCTGCAGGAACAGCAGCGGCAGCAGGAGCAGCAGCAACAGCTACAGGAGCAGCTGCAGATACGCCGAATTTTTCTTCCATAGCTTTTACTAATTCAGCAGCTTCTAATAATGTTAATTTTTCAATAGATTCTAAAATTGCTTCAATACTCATTGTTTTTCTCCTTTATATTTATTGTTGTAATACATTCTTATGCCTTAAGCGGCTTTTTGATCTCTAACAGCAGCAATAGCTCTGACAAGAGATGACATAACGGCATTGACAGAGTTTGCGATACCAGAAGCCGGAGAGTTGATACATCCAAGCATTTTTGCGTAAATTTCTTCTTTTGAAGGAAGAGTTGCAAGAGCTTTTGCTTCTTCTGCGCTCATTAATCTGCCATCCATTGCAGCTGCAATGATTTCGCCTTTTTTTGTTTCTTTAATAAATTGTGATAAAGCCTTAGCCGGTGCTACTTGATCTTCAAAACCAAATGCAATAGCGATTGGTCCTTGAAGTTTTTCAGTTAACACTTCGTAAGGAGTGCCCTTGATAGCGATTTTTGCAAGGGTGTTTTTAGTAACCATATAGTCGCCGCCATCTTTTTGAATAGCACGTCTAAGTTTGGTAATCTCTTCTACTGTCATTCCCTTGTATTCGGTAACAATTGCAACTTGTGCTTTATCAATTTTTTCGCGGATAAGTGCTACCTTATCTTCTTTGAAAGCTTTTGTTGACATTTTTTGCTCCTTTGTTTGTATATTTATTTTCGACCTTTTACATACTAAAAAGATTTTGCAATCTTTCCTTGTTAATCGCAAAATCTCACACAATCTATTGCTATTTATATTTTAGTGTTCTTTTGAGATGTGCCTCATAGAACCTTTGCACCCTTGTGTAATCTCGGCTAGCCTGTATTTATCAATTTAAATCCTAACAAATAAGGATACTAACTGTCTGCGATTATGTGTATAATTTAACAAAACCAAAATCTTATGTCAAGAACTTTTTTTATTAAACTTTTTCGTTGCAGTAATTATTGTCCAGGAGCCAAGATTATCAACTTTAAAATTTGTGTAATTTGTATTTAGTTCTTGTATCAGTTTGTTTCTAATATGCGAAAATGTTAAAAACATTTCTGGAATTTTAGAGTTATTTAGGTTTGCTTCTACAATGTTTTCATTAAAAAAACTTACACTGTCTAAAAATACTACAGAAACGATTTCTCCTGAATTTATATTATTGAGTATTTTGGGAGGATTGTCTTTATATTTAAAGCGGTTATTTTTGCTTATAAAATAAGTATTTTCTTTGTTAAGTTGTATATAACGTTCAAATCTATCCGGCTCATAGTAGGTAAATAGGATTTTATCTGGATTTCTTACCTTAAGGATTTCAGAGGGAATTCTGTGCCCTTCGCTTCGTTTTATTTTTGTTACGTTATTAGGAAGGAAAAATGATGTTAGGTGTATTGTAATGAATATAATAAAAAGTATGAGCCCGGGACGCTTTAATTGCGTAAAACCTATAGAAAGCATTAATATTAAAGCCGGTAATATTTCAATAGAATATTTGGTTATAAATACTAATTTCCCCAAGAGTGCAAGTGCAGACATAGTGAGGATTGTAAAAAAACATACAAAAGCTAATCCTTTTAACTTTTTAAATCCGCTGATTAGCGGCGGGAGAGTAATAATAAGCGGCAGAAGCATCCAAATTGCATAAGTTTTGTTATAGAAAAATACAGGCGGAGCATTGACATTATTGGTGAGTATGGGTGATAGGAAATCGCTGAATAAAAATAGAATATTGGTATAAGAAAATATTCCCCACCATTGGGAAGAAGGAAGCATTCTAAGGATATTAAATCCAAAAATATAAGCCAATATAGCTATCAAAAAGACAATTACTAAAAGTATAGGCGCAGCTTTCTTTTTTTTATAGATAATATAAATAGTGTTGAAAAAAACATAAATTGCACCCAGTACATGTGTTGTAAGAACTAATATACATGAAATAATATAACCGGTAATATTCGCTCTGGAAGTTGTTTTAATAAGCTTTATAGTGAAAAGAAGTGTTAAAGCTGTAAAGAGGAACAATAACGAATAAAATCTTACTTCCTGAGAATAATAAATAAGGAATGAGAGCACTGATGTAATAGAAGCAGAAATTAATCCGGCTTTTTCTGAATACTCCTTTCCTGCAAAATACATCACAGGGATGGCAGCAATTCCTGGAAGGACAGAGGTCAGTCTTAAGACTATATCAGAATAATGTGTAAAGGGCTTTAAATACAGGTAATAAAAAGGCATGTGGCACTGTTTTATTACTTCTTCCCAAAAACCATTGTTAAAAGGAGTATTTGCAACATACCAGCTGACATATTCGTCATTCCAAAGCCCTTCAGGTTTATTAATATAACAGAGTCTTAAAATAAGACCAATAATTATAATAAAGAATAGCACTCCCTCTTGCTCCGATTTTTTGATTTATATATAATATTTTACATGACAAAGCTTATTATTCAAATACCTTGTTTTAATGAAGAGGAAACTTTATTAACAACGTTGAATGCACTTCCGGCAAAAGTTGCAGGTATAGATAAGCTTGAGGTGCTTGTTATAGATGATGGTTCTAGTGATAAATCTGCTGAAATTGCGCGTAATTGGGGTGCTAAAGTCCTTGAAATAAAACCTAACAGGGGATTGGCAAATGCATTTAAATGCGGAATCGCAGAGTCTTTAAAACTGGGCGCTGATATTATAGTAAATACTGATGCAGACAATCAATATTGTGCAGATGATATAGAAAAGTTAATTAAGCCTGTATTAGATGGTAATGCTGATATTGTAATTGGTGCAAGGGATATTTTTTCTATAAAAGAATTTTCACCAATGAAAAAAGCTTTTCAAAAAATAGGTTCAGCAGTTCTAAGACTTCTTTCATCCACACAGGTGGAAGATGCTCCCAGCGGGTTTAGAGCGTTTTCTAAGCAAGCAGCTATAAGAATTAATGTTTTTGATAATTATACATATACGATGGAAACACTGCTTCAAGCAAGCGCAAAGGGGTTAAAAGTTGAATCTGTGCCTGTCAGGGTTAACCCTATGTTAAGAAAATCAAGATTAGTCAAAAATATTTTTGATTATATCTTTAAATCAATGAAAACGACTATACGTATGTTTATTGTTTATCGTCCGTTTCGTTTTTTTGTTACGATAGCTTTTGGTTTAGGCCTTGCCGGATTGGGTTTAGTAATAAGATTTTTGTATTATTATCTGCAGGGCAGCGGCAACGGGCATATTCAATCTTTAATTTTTGCTTCAGTTTTTTTAATTTCAGCTGTACAGCTTGCGATTATTGCTGTATTAGGAGATTTGCTTTCGATTAATAGAAAGCTGATAGAAGATGTTCAAACAAGACTGAAGAATATAGAATTAAATAGATAAAGAAAAAACCGCTTTGGGAAGAAGCGGCTAAAGAAAAGGGAAAAAGGGAAGGGAGAATTGGGACGTAAATACGTAAAATAAGTTTTATTTACTTACCCAGATTTATTATTTATTAACTGAATATACCAAAGGTTCTCTCAATGTTATCGTCTCTAACTTTGCTGATTGAATCAATTTCTGTAGTAATAGAGGTTCTTTCAGTTTCCAGTTTGCTTAATTCGTTATCAAATTTAGTGTCTTTAGTATTTATAATATCTAGTTCGTGTTCATATTCAGCTTCCGCTTTCTTTAAATCTGTATCATCGGAAACTTCTTGCAGATAGCTTGAGCTTGTACTTGTTGCAACGCTTGTATCATCCCATTCTTTTGTGTTTTCATTATATTCAGAAATAGTTACTCTGCCGGATTTTACCATATTATTGAACCATTCGTTTGCTTCATCGCCAGCAATGTATTGAGATTCAATTTCCTGACAACCTCCGGATTCCTGGATTATTTCATATAATGAAACATAGTAGTTGAATTCATTTTTAATTGCATTCCAGGTTTTATCATAGATTTGGTTGTTTGCCGGGTCTTCTAAAACTTTTTCTTTGCTATCTTGCTTATCCAAATTCATATAGTTGAAGATTTCACTGCCATAGTTTTCATACAGCATATCTCTAAACTTTCTTAAAGCTTCTTGCTTAGCAGCCTCATCTTCAGCATTTTCAATTTCTTCATAAGCTGCAACCAGATCGGTATCATCTTGATGCTCATTGAATACCAAATCTTCAACTTCTGTCATAATAACAAAGTCTTTGTCATCCTGATTATCTCTACCGATAAATTGTTCATCTTCGTTTGCAGAATCCCAGCTAAAACAGCCTTCATATCCTAACATTGCCCATGCAAAGGCATATTTATCTTGATTGTATATTTCATACATTTCAGCAGTATTAGAATCCACAATAAGTTTGCCGGTTTTTGAATCAGTTAGTGCATATTGAGTACATCTACTGCTATCATATCCGCAGACTGTTGAGAAATTTGCATCTACAAAAGTTTTTGTACCGTTTCCATTATAAAATGCAACTTGAATTTTCTTGGCATCCAATGCGTCACAATAAGCTTGGTACGCATCATCTTTCTGCGTAGCCAAAGCTATTTTCTGGCTCTCGATATTTTGTGCTTTATACTCAATATCGTGGAGCCGGCTCGTTAGAGTTAATAATCTAGCTTGTGACGCTGCCATTCCCATTGTTGTTCGTAGTCCTTTGTTTTTTTCCCTTGTTAATATTGTTTACGGCAAATTTATACAAAAACTTTAGAGCTTTTTAAAATATTGTTACAAATCTTTACATATACCTCAAAAAAAAACTTCTCAAATGAGAAGCCAGAAAATTAGTTAGGAAGGGATTTAGGGATTAAAACTTTTTGTTTACATCTTACATATATATAAAGTATATATAAAATCCCTAATTTCACTTCTTACTAATTTTGTTACAAAAATTAACATTTATAATCTTTTGGATAATCTATTATACTCATTAATCAGTAGTTGTTTATGCGGATAGTTTTTTATAATATCCCAAGGCAGCGTCTCATCAATTTTGAATCCGTCTATTGTTTTGGTGATATCAATATTAGTATTTTTTAATGCTTTTTTGAAAGCACCAATATTTCCGCCATTTCTATAAGCTTCAACCATAAATCCTGCAAGATTTTTGTCTCCCCTTGACATCACCGTCTGCCAATAGTCCCACTTTATGCTGGAAAATTTGGATTTTACACCAATTTTGGCAAGTTCTTTTTCCAGAAATTTTTGTTTCTTTTCCAAACTTTTGGAATCTTCTCTTTTGGCCCATTGAAATGGGGTTTGGGGCTTAGGTACAAAGGATGAGAATGAAAATTCTATTTCAAAACCCTTATTTTCCTCTTTTAGTTTACCGGCAAGGCTTAAAAATTCGAGGATATCATCTTCAGTTTCATTAGGAATTCCTATCATTGAATAAATTTTTAGCCCCTTAAGGCCGTTTTCCCTTGCAATTCTTACGGCATCAAAGATTTGTGTCTCTTTTAAATTTTTATTAATAAACTTACGCAGCCGCTCACTGGCTGCTTCTATTGCAATAGTAGAATGCTTTTGCCCGCCTTTTACAAGTGTCTGTATCATTTTAGGGGTAACGGAATCTGTTCTTAATGACGAAATTCCAAGTTCGATATTTGTGCCGGCTTCCATTTTTTGATTGATATATTCCATTATATTCTCAAATTGCGGATGGGCGCTTATTTGTGCTCCTAAAAGTGCAATTTTATTTGTGTACATAAGACCTAAATCTATGGCTTCTATAATTTTTTCATATTCATTATACCTGAAAGGCAGATTAGTATATGAAGCAGTACAGAATGCGCATCTGTTCATGCACCCTCTGGCAATTTCTATTACGAATGTATTTTTAAAATAACTTTTATCACTAAGAATTGGCGTATATATAACTTCATTGAGTCCTGCTGTATATTTTTTTACAGGTTTTTCCGGTATATAAACACCTTCAATTTTTTCTAATAAATCTAATGCATCTTTTTTGTTATTGTTTTTGATTATTTGAAGGATTTGTTCAAAAGTATCTTCTCCATCTCCTATAATCATAAAATCAAAAAAAACTTCATAAGGTCTTGGATTTGTTGTTAAGACAGGACCCCCTGCAAAAACAATCGGATGGTTTTCGTCTCGTTTTTTTGAATAAAATGGGATGTTTAGATTCTCTAAGATCTTAAAAACACCTAAAAAATCAAAATCGAATGACATTGAAAAGGCTATAGCTCCGATATTTCTGATATTAGGAATATTATCGACCGCACCCATTATGGCATTTATGCCTTCTGTCATACCAGCTTGCTTATATAACCATAAGTATCCCAGTGAGGCTAATGCAAAAGATTCCGGTGCCGGATATGCCATTATTAAATTATAATTACCAGTATTTGGCGTATATAATAATCTTTCCATTAATTAATGTTCTTTATGTATAATTCTTCAATTAGTACGCAAACTGTTGCAGCTATTGCCGGTGCAAATATTACCCCGACTACACCCAGATACTGCGCTGTTACAAATAGGAAAAAGTATATTATTAAAGGGTGCAAGTCCAGAAATTTGCTAAAAATATATGGGCGTACAAGATTATTTTCTGCCCATTGAGCAATTATAAATACGCCAATTATTAGTGCTATTGTTACCGGCCCCATTTTATAAGCCATTAGAATAGTTATTACGAGTCCTATTCCGGGCCCTATTACCGGTATTAAGTCTAATACTGCATTTAATATCCCTAATATTAGGGCGTAATCAACCTTTAATATCATAAGTCCGATTGTCATAATAATACCGACACTTGTAATAGTCGCGATTTGAGCAATTACGTAGCCGCCTATTTTTTTTGAAATAACTTCAATAATGTCATCAGCTCTTTCTTTTAATTGTCTTGGGAAAAGACTTAAATATGTCTTTTTTACAACATCTTTGTCTGACATGAAGTAATAAATTATAATACATGCAGCTAAGAAATATACAATGGCGGATGCAAAGCCCATGCTAAAATCAATAGAACTATTGACGAATTTGGTTGTAAAGTTAGAGGTTGAAGATATTAATTCTCCTAAATCCAAACGGCTCAACATTGTCTGGTTTAGAACAGGTGTGTTGACTAAAAACTCTTTTACTGTTGCAATATGTTCCGGAAGTTGTACAAGAAAAGATTTTATCTGATGTCCGCCCATTACAAACATAGGCAATAAAAATAATGCTGATATTAAAAGTACCGAACCGAGGACTAAACCTGAAGCAAGTGACCTGCTAAGCTTTTTTTTAGCAAGTTTGTCAACAAGCGGGTTTAAAGAACAGGCTATTACATATGATGCAAAAAATAAAATAGCTATATCTTTTATTTTTGTAATAAAAATTATAAATAATATGGCAATAATAAAAAATATTATATTTTTTACCGTAATATATTTTCTTACAAAAACATCAAACATAATATAGCTCCTTATCCTTTACGAGGATTTTAACATAAAATCATCTATGTTAAAATAAATGCATGGATAATTTGCTAGAGATAAGAAATCTTACCGTAGAGTATAGTAATATAAAAAATGAAAAATCCGCAAGCATTACTGCAGTAGATAACGTAACTTTAAAGATTTTACCCGGTGAAATTTATGCACTTGCAGGCGAGTCCGGCTGCGGGAAATCTACCCTTGCTAAGGCGATTGTAAAGCTTGTAAAACCTAAATCTGGAGAGATAATTTTTACTGGAAAGAATATTTACGAGCAGACTCTTGAAGAAAAGAAAATTTATCCTACAGATGTACAAATGGTTTTTCAAAATCCATATTCAAGCCTGAATCCAAAGATGAAAATAGGAGAAACTCTTTTAGAACCATTAGATATTAATACTAATTTCTCTAAAAACAGAAAAAATGCTATTATAAGACAGGTTCTGGATGATGTAGGTATGCCTGTAAACTGCTTAAATTTATATCCCCATGAGTTTTCCGGCGGTCAGAGGCAAAGAATTGCAATTGCAAGAGCTCTTGTATTAAGTCCTAAACTGCTTATAGCGGATGAACCTGTAAGTGCTTTAGATGCAAGTATTCAGGCGCAGATTATCAACTTGCTTAAAGATTTAAAAGAACAGCGAAGTTTGACAATTTTATTTATATCGCATGATCTTAACGTAATACGCTATCTTGCAGATAGGGTTGGAATTATGTATTTTGGTAAGCTGATAGAAGAGAATATTACAAGTTCTATTTTTAATTTTCCAAAACAAGAGTACACCAGAACCCTTCTAAGCGCTGCTCCGATACTTAATTATTAAGCTTTGTAACATTTTAATGAATCATCCTAAAGTTTTTGAAAAAAATGCCGATATTATAACTGTAGATAATTAAGGATGGGTTATGCGAAAACTAAAAGGAATTACAATTAATGGCGAGTGGCTGGGTGATAGTGTTGTTATAAACGGCCTGTTTAGAGCTATATGCTCAATATCACCTATAGTTATGCAAGAATTTATAAAGGTAATAAATTCTATTGAAAAACTGGATGAAGCTGTAAGAATTAATAAATTTAGCTTTCCTGATAATAATACTATAGAAATAGGGTTTTCTAATGATTCCCTAAAAGGGCTTGCTGATTTGTATTTTTGTCTGGATAATGGCTCTCCAAAGCTTTTAGATAGCAAACTCAGAATTTTGACCCCGCAAGAAATTGATTTGGAGCAAGACTTTGAAGAAAAAACTTTGGATTTAGATGAAGATGAAATAGAATGCGGCAATGAAATACTTGAGTCCGCAAAACTGCAATTAAATCAGGAGGAAGAAGCTCAAAATATAGAAGAAGTTTTGTCAAATGAGGCTGTAGAAGGACTCCAAGAAACAGATGAACTTGTTAGTTCAGAAGATTGTATTGAAGAAGATGATGTTTTTGTATCTGAAGACACTTCTGCAAATGAAGCTAATCCTGCATTTGAAATGGAATCTGTAGTTGAGTCAGAAGTGGATGCAGAAGAAAAAACTCCGCTTATTACAGATGAAAATATAATCACTAAAGAAGCAATATCATCAATGGTAGATGAAATAATCTCAAGAGCTCCTGATATTGCAGCACGCCCTATTCAAATACAGCTTGTACAACCGGTACAGTCACAAGCTCCTCAAATTCAACCAATTATTATACAAACAGATAGTACTACAAATAAAATTGAAGAAAGTGCAAATTCTGCAATAGACGAGGCTTATTCAGAAGAAGAACCGGATATAGCTGTTAATTCTTTTGATAAAACTGAAGATATAGCTGTAGAAGAAGAATTAACAGAAGCAGAAGAGGATACAGAAGTTGATGCTTATGCTGATAATGAAATGACATTTGATACTGTAGAGGATACTAATACTGCTGAATTGTTAGCAGATGAAGAAGAAATCAAATCAGAAGTTGAGGAGCTTGCTGATAATGACAATATTGTAGTAGAAGAGCAAGAAACATCTGATCCTCAAGATAATAATTTATTGCCGGATACTCCAGACAATGATGAAAGTATTCAGGAGGATATAGAAGAATGTTTGTCCGAGTTTTATAATACAGAAAAGGATGTAGAAGAATCCGTTATTAATGAACAAACAAAAGATAATATTGCTATGCAGGCAATGCTTGCAGAAATGATGCTTTTAAGAGATGAATTAAACAAGCTGAAGGCTGAACCAAGTGAATCTGCAGAAACGACTAAACCAACAGTAAACGAGTTTTTTGGAAATAATGAAGAGTTTTACAATATCGAAGATGAGGATGCTGATTTTAAGATTATGGCAAATGGTACGAGAATCAATGCCAGCATTCTTGATGAAGATTTGTTTATTGCAGGAAATAAGTTATACAGATGGGGAGACACGCTTTATTTAGATGAGTAAATTGATTTAACCGGGACTTTCATTGTTCCGGCAAGCGTTTTATATCTTTCATCTTTATATAAATAGATATCGATAACATACTGTTCTAGCTCTTTCTTTGTAAAAATATTTTTTCCAAAAATAACTTCTATATTTGCACTCTCACCGCCGTTGGAATAAAGAGGGGACTTTGAAGTCACAAATGTTTTTGATACTGTCTCCAGCACCTTATCATTCTGCCTAAGAACAAAATCAGCCGACAAATTTTTAATATCATTATTTGATATATTTTTAAGTTTATATTTAGCTCTTAATTTATACTTAAACCATAATTTTTTTACTATAAATGAGTCAAGCATTATTTCTACATCATTTTTATAAATTACTTTTTGTTTTACAAAAATATCAATTGAATGAATTTTATATCTATAGTATTTAGCGAATGTTGGCTTATTTTCTAAATCTGCAATATTAGCAGCTTTCATCAAAGCTTTGCCGTAAACACCGTAATCAATATACTGCGGCATTTTTTCAAGCAGTGGCTCAAAATACTTAACAGCTTTTATTGGATCAAGGTCTGAGTATATGATAGCAAGCTTATATTTGATTTCAAAATTATTTGGTGAGTATTTCTCAGCTTTTTTTAAAAATCTTACAGCTTCAGAATTATATCCGCTCTTTACCATTACATTTGCGGTCTCGATATAAGCGTTAGTTATTCTTACAATAATTGATTCGTCAACTTTTGAATCTTTTTTAGAAAATTTATCATAGTAGAACTTTGCCTGCTCATAACTTTTTGCAGCACTTAAAAATTTTCCTATGGAGTAGTATTTGTCACCTAAAACTATGTAAGCACGTGTCTTAAATTTTATCAATTGCTTGTTTTGTATATCTTTGACTGATTTTATAACATCTCTTGCTTCATCAAATTTTTCCTGCTCAACAAGAATTTCTACCAGTTTTAAATAAGGTGTGTAAACTCCCGTTTTTGCTTTTTCGATTGCCAGTCTATATGCAAATTCTGCATTCACATATTCGTTTGCTGTAGCATATAAATTCCCTACCTGAAGGCATATAGTATATTTTTTTGTTCTTAAATCTTTAGTTAAATCGGATTGCATAACAATTTGTTTAGCAACTTTTTCATCCATTTTCTGCTGTTCATCAGCATTAATATAAAGATTTTTTATCATTTCACTTCTTGCATGAATAGAAAGAAGTATTGTAAAAACAAGGGCAAAACAGAACGATATCGCAATTGTTCTTACATATTCCATTATAATCTGTGTTTTAGATTTTTTTTTAGACTTTTTTTTGTTTTCCTTAATCATTTAATTCCTGTAAAGTTATAGAATCCGGATTAACTATACTGGTTAGTTTGTTATAAATTTCATTCATAGCTCGTTTATTGCTTATATCAAAAATAGATGAAATCTTAGATTTTTGAGGATTTTCTATCAATCTTTTGGAAGTAAAATCCCTCATGTAATCGACTTTTGATGTTAGGAAGTCATAAATTTGCTTAACGTCCTCTCCTGCGCAATATATAGTGACTTTACATCTCCTGATTTGTTTGCCGCTAGATGGAAGAAACTGTCTTTCAAAAATTCTGATGAGTGTTAATACGGCAACACTCAGAACTGTAGCTGTAACTGCAATTCCGTACATGCCGGCTCCACAGGCCATACCAATACTTGCTGCTATCCATAGAGTTGCGGCTGTGGTAAGCCCAAATACCATCGGACCGTTACGAAGAACAGTTCCGGCGCCAATAAAACCGATACCGGTTACAATTTGTGCCGCAACACGTGATGTATCACGAATACCTGTTGCATTTCTTATTATAATATTATCTCCTTGAGCAAAGGTTGGAAAGCCGTATATTGAAATTAACGTAAAAATACAGGCGCCAAGACAAACCAGTATATGAGTTCTTAAGCCTGCATATTTGTTTGTAAGTTCTCTTTCCAGTCCAAGCAAAAAGCCAAGCCCGAGCGCCATAAACAATCTTATTACAAATTCAGCGTTAAAAAATGATTCCATTATTCTCTCTCTCCATATGGAATATGATACACTATATAGAGTTAAAATACAATCTTAAGAGTAGTCAAATATTGGGATTTTGTGTATAATTTAGCTATGGGAACAGAGTGTAAGACAATAAAAGAAAGTTTAGAGCAGAGGGAATTAGAAATTTTAAGTCCTTATGCTACCAAGTGTATAAATTCCAAAGGCAGAAAACGCCCGAGACAGGAACATTTTGAGATAAGAACCGCATTCCAGCGCGATAGGGATAAAATTCTTCATTCTAAATCTTTTAGAAGGTTGAAACATAAGACACAGGTATTTTTGGCTCCTTATAATGACCATTTTAGAACCCGTCTTACTCATACGCTTGAAGTTGCCCAAATCGGAAGAACTATGGCAAGAGCTCTAAGGCTTAATGAAGATTTAGTAGAAGCGATTGCTCTCGGGCATGATTTAGGGCATACGGCTTTCGGGCATTGCGGGGAGGGAACTCTTGATGAGCTTCTTCCTAACGGTTTTCACCATAATTTGCAGAGTGTAAGGGTTGTAGAAGTTTTAGAAGATATGAATCTTTGCAGGGAAACAGTTGATGGGATATTAACCCATACTTGGGGATATAAACCCAAAACTCCTGAAGCGCAAATTGTTCAATATGCAGATAAAATTGCTTATATTAACCATGATATTGAGGATTCCATAAGAGCCGGTATAATTTCAGAGAATGATTTGCCGGAAGATTGTATAAAATACTTTTCTTCTAACCAGTCGGAAAGGCTCGGGAAAATGATTACTGATGTTATAGAAAGCTCTATGGATAAGCCTAAAGTTACAATGTCTGAAGAAGGTTGGTTTTATGTAACTAAATTGAGAACATGGATGTTTGATAATGTTTATCTCGACCCTATTGCAAAGGCGGAGGAAAAGAAGGCTAAAAATATCATAAAATCTCTGTTTGAGTATTATACAGATATGCTTGCGTCCTACTATGATAAAGAAGAAATTCCGCAGATTGTAACTGATTATATTTCCGGTATGACAGACCAGTATGCTATTAGAAGGTATAAGGATTTATTTATTCCGATGCCTTTTGCAGAAAAAACCAGTGATGATGCTTTGTTGATGAAAGCGCGTGAAAGAAAATGAAATATCTTGGATACAGCATAAATTCCGGTGCCGAAAATATGCGCTTAGATTCTCTTATGCTTGAAAATGCTATAGAAAACCAACTTGAAGAGCCTCAAATTCGGCTTTACGGCTGGGCGCCAAGGTGCATTTCTCTTGGAAGAAATCAAAAAGGAGATTTTTTAACAAGCGAGGTCGATGTTGTTAGAAGGTTAACAGGCGGAAGGGCATTATTGCATGATGATGAAATTACTTACTGTTATGTGGGAAAAGCCGGAGATAAAGAAAGTGTATTAGAGTCATATAAAAAAATATCTTCTATATTGATAGATTTTTTTAAGACATTAGGGCTTGAGCTTGAAATTGGCGGAAACAAAAAGGTTTCTACCCATTATGATTATTGCATGCTTCTATCAACCGGCGCTGATGTCTGTTATCAGGGGAAAAAGATTATCGGCTCCGCTCAATGCCGCAAAAATGGTTATATTTTGCAGCACGGCTCAATCTTGTTCGGGTATGATAAAGAATTCCTTGAAAAGCTTTTTCATGAGGAAGTTAAGGGCATAATAACCGTAAAAGAATTACTCCCTGAAATCACCAAAGAAGAGTTTTTGGAAAAATTCTCCCTATTTCTTACTAACCCAGTTTTCCAGAATTCTTAACGGCGCTCTTGTTATTGCAAGAGCCCAGGCGGGTAAATCCTTGGTTATGACACTTAATGCCCCGACATTAGCACCTTCTTCAATTGTTACAGGTGCTACAAGAACCGAGTTTGAACCTATTTTTACATTATCTTTGATAATCGTTTTGCTTTTAACTTTGGTTAGCGGGTTGTAATTTGCCGTAATCGTTCCCGCGCCTACATTTACATTTGAGCCGATTTCGCTGTCGCCTAAATATGTTAAGTGGCAGGCATTTGTATGTGATTTAATAGTTGTCTTTTTGACCTCTACAAAGTTCCCTACTTTTACATAATCCTCCAGTACAACATCTCCTCTCAGGTGCGCATAAGGCCCTATTTTACAGTGAGAGCCGATTTTGTTTTTGCCATTTATATAGCATGAGGGGTAAATTACAGTATCTGCTCCGATTTCTGTTTCCGGGCTTATCCAGGTTGTTTCAGGATCAATGATTGTAACACCGTTATCAAGGTGATGTTTTACGACTCTGCGGTTTAATAATTTATACGCTTCTGCTAAGTTTGCCTTAGAATTTATACCAAAAATTTCTTCATTATTTTTTAGAGTATAAGCATTTACCCTAAGTTTATTTTCATTTCCCCATTTGATAATATCTGTTAAATAATATTCACCCTGTGCGTTATTAGTCTTTAGCTCAGAAAATGCAGCCTTAATTTTCCCCCAGTTTACGCAATAAATACCGGCATTTATTTCTTTAACAGCTTTTTGTTCTGCTGTTGCATCTTTTTCTTCAACTATTGAATTAAGTGTTCCATCA
>CALUSZ010000096.1 GCA_944323495.1 Candidatus Gastranaerophilales bacterium | reverse complement strand
GTTGGTTGACATGATACTTCTATTTTGGGCCAATGAGTTTAGATTTTGCGTTGTATGAATCTTCATCATAGTTTCCAATCTTTTACTAACTGTCTACACATCTATAGTAAAACAAAGAAAAATATTTTTTGCTAGTTCGTTAAAAATTTGTTACAATTGGGGGGTAAATATATTAAAATGGAAGGCAGCATTACCAGAACAACGTTTTTTGTACCCGGAATTAAAGAGAGGAAAGATTTGAATAGAAATATACTAATAGCACTATCTTTAATAAGCCTATCTCTAAACCGTGCATGCGCATTCGACCTAGACATGACGGTTGATGATGAAATCCGCAAAAATTATAACTCTGAAAAACTTATAAAAGATACAAACACGCAAACAGAAGAAAGCCTTCCTGCATTACCGGAGATTTCCAAATACCAGCAAGAAGTCTCTAAAGAAGCTGCAAAAGAAGTGTACACACCTCCCCCTGTTATTAATACAGGCACCATAAAAATCAGAAGCGGAACGTCGTTTGATGTCACAAACTCCACAAAGATTTCCGACTGGATGCAAAAAGGCGCAACAGTAAAATTTACAACAAAATCCGCAATTCATAAAAGAAAATATTCTATCCCTGCAAACACTGTTTTTACAGGCGAAGTTATTGAATCACATCAGCCTCAAATTACTTGTAACGGAGGACTTGTCGTCATAAGAGTAAGAAGCATGCTCTATAAAGGACAGACTATACCAATAAACGCTTACGTAACAAGAGCCGATGATAAGATGATTTTCCTCAACAATATAAAAGGCGACCGAACTTATCTTAAAACTATGTGGAAAAAGGGTAATTGGGGCAGAACCCTATTTGGCAGAATGTTTAATCTCACCGTAAACCTCGGCGGAGATGGTGCAACTCTGCTTCTTTCCCCATTTCCGTTTGCATACGGAACTATTTGTCTTGGCTTAAATACCCTTGCATCCCCAATTTGCGCTTTCTTCTCAAAAGGAGGGCACGTAAATATTCCGGCAGGAAGCCAATTCAGAATAAAACTTCTTGATGATGCGTACATATATTAAAACAAATTCACAACGTTTTGTTCTTCAAATCTCGGGCATGTATTCCAAACCAATGTCGGAATTATATCACCGGCAACCCTTCCCTCAAAACGGCAATTACAGCATCCTTTAACCATATTGGTAGAGCCGTCAACCACAGGTTGAAAATATTTACAACATTGGCAAACCTTTAACGACAACCCGTAATCGCTCAATTTGCCTGTAAGCTCCTTTATTGCATCAATCATTCTGAGGTGATTATTCTTCGTTGTATATGTTTTTCTTTTATTGATAAACTTAACCCTTGCAAGGCCGTCATCAGATATCAATTCTAATTTACACTGATAATCATGTTTTCCGTCAGTAACTATTACATCTGTTATCATTTTTTCTATATTATGCTTGCGATTCTTTCTGGAAATAAAATTCAAAACACCTCGTATCAATGGGAAGTTTCTTATAAGATGAGCTATAGAATATATAGGATAAGAAAAAAGATAGATATATTCTTTTGCATAAATCCTTGCATTAAACAAACTCATACAAAAGGCAAGAGCGAGTATTATTGAAGTTATAAGCAAGGTAGAATACCCCACCCAGAATGGGAAAATGTAAGCATGTCTCACCAGTATTACATATCCCAATATACAAACCAGCCAATTAGGTTGTATTAAAGAAAAGACATATTCCTGATTCATAAAGCTTCCGGGATGAACAAAATTATCTTTGAAAAGCTCAAATCTCTTAGACAAAGATGGAATCCTTGAATCATAATTTGCAATATCTGTATAGACTTTCACATCGTCAATAAAAGCAACCTGCTGCTTTTCTCTTGCAAGCTTCATCGTATACTTGACTTCAGCCGTTTTATCCTGAAAATCAAAAGAGCCTATTTTATTTAACACCTCTCTTTTAATAACAAAGGCATCAGTATTAATCAGGTTTGTAAGCCCCAAACGAGTCCTTGTTGCCCAAAGAAATTTAGAACAATAGCGAAGATAAGTAGCTCTAACGCAATCCCAAAACTTCATTTCTTTGTATTCGCCGATATAATTAACCATTGGCATAAAAACATCATGCTTTGTTAAATAGTAATTAATATTAGCCAAGAAGTCAGAATCTACATAGTTTTTTGCATCAAGAAAGACATAAGCATTGAGATTTTGAACCTCTGATAATTTTTCAGCAAGAATAGAATAAGCTTGACTTTTGCCAATTGGTTCAAGATTATTAACATTAATTACATTTACATCCAAATCACTCTGGAGCATCATCTCCGGAATATTTTCACACTTATCCAAAATTGTATAAATTGTGTATCTTTGCTTAGGATAAGACTGGTTTTTCAGCTGGTTAACCAAATTCTCAAGAGTTTTAACCTCGCCTGTTGCATAGACTGCGACACAAATATTAGAATCTTTTGAGGTGTACTTGTCTCGAATTTTTTTAGCCGGCTTAAAGCTGACTGCGGCTAGAATAATATAATATAGTGTAAAAATCGTTATATAAATATATAGTAGTGTAATCATAGAGTATCTCCAAGAAAAGTTTACTCTAAACAAAAGATTTTCTCAAATAAAAAAAGCGCTTGATTTTCAAAAATGTCTATGATAAATTATAAATTGCCGAAGGGGCAAATGGAACTGAGGGTGGAACAGTTAAGTTTAACAGCACGCGAAGTAACTATTTATAACTAGCCGGCATTGAAAAAGAAATATGGGCTGCTAGCTCAGGTGGTTAGAGCGCACCCCTGATAAGGGTGAGGTCGGTGGTTCGAGTCCACTGCGGCCCAGATAAAAAAGACAGGTTTTAGACCTGTCTTTTTTATTAATAGATTTACTGGTAATAGATTTCTGGGACATTAAGACAGAGAAATTTTAATAAAATATCAAACAGACAGCCGATTTGAGGCTGTTTTTTAGTATTGAGATGTACCGGTCATTTCTTGCACTCTTTTGCACTCCATTTGTAAAATTTCAAAATCACATTAGGCTAAAATCGGCTAGGTGTTTAAAATTAAGCCCAGTGCAATAAAGTGCAAAAAAGTGCAATTTTATTTTTACTT
>CALUSZ010000095.1 GCA_944323495.1 Candidatus Gastranaerophilales bacterium | reverse complement strand
GAATAAATATTTACCTCCTCTATAATTCTATTTGGCTGAAAATTTGCAAAATTAAGTTCTTTATAACATTCAGGACACATTTTGAGCGAATATTTAGAAGAACGGCAAAAATAGCACTTCTTTTTATAAATCAAATCCAAAAATGTTTCTAAAATCTTTTTCATAGCTGAATTATAACATAGACATAAAAACCCCCGATTTATTAAATCGGGGGCTGTATATATTGGAGAAAGGGGAAAGATTTATACTGCTGTGAAAGTTGCACCATCCGGAGCCAAACCTGATTCAAATTCTTTTTTTACAATATCTTTTGCTTCACTATTATTATATAACCAAGCATCTAAATGAGTCCTGTCATTACCATCTTTTAAGACTTTAACATCATTACCGTCTATTTTTATAGGATCACGAAGCTCAACGCCTATAATTTCACCTTTTTGGTTAACAAATAATTTATTACCTTTCTTATCAAAACATGTAAATCTGCTAACATTGATACCTTCCGCATGGCCCTTTTGGATTAATTCATTAATTGTGTTATTTAAATCCTTGTTTCTTTCAAGATAAGCATTTCGTTCAGTTTCTGTTAATGTTTTACGTCCACCGTTTTGAGTAACGCTATCTACCAGGTAATAATTACCCCTCCTACTTTTCTTAACAGAACCGGTAATTCCATCTTGGCTCCATTCATAAGAAGAAACATTTAGATTCCTAATGGTTCTCTTTTTAGGCGTTCCGCCTTCTTCAACGGTTTTTACAATTTTCATAAGATTATCGTAAGCATCTTTTCCACCTAATTCTTTTTCAATGTCAGCACTTATAGTGCCATTGATTTTTGCAATTTTACCATTTTCTACCAAGATTTTCTTTCCTGCATAATCAATTTCAAAAGAATAATCTTTGAATTTAATATTTTTCAGTTTTTTATAATCTAGCAAATCTTTTTGATCAATACCTTTATCCTGTAATAATTTGTTAATTTCTTTCATTCCTTTAATTTCTGTATTACCGCCTTTTTCAATAATATTAACAATTTTTCCGTCTTTTACAAAAATCTGGCTGCCGTCTTTGGCTCTAAAGCGGAATTCTTTCATTGCACGAGATGCTTTTTCAACATTTTCTCCAACGGAACCAATTCCAAACATTTTCTTAAACCCATTTGCTAAACGAGTTAAGCCTTCGCCGGTTCCTTTACCTTTTTTGTAAGCGTATATCAAAGTTCCTGCAGTTGCTAGGGTTCCGATTACTCCTGCTACAGTACCTGCATTAGAATCTTTTTCTGAATAGTCCGCTTGCGGTAGATTTGCTGTTGAGGCGCTTGTATCAACGGCAGGTGTTGTCACTTGAGGCTGTGACATTGTCTGCTGTGTGCCTTGAAAATTCGGATTGTATGCGTTAAGAGCATATGCAAAATACGGGTCGTTTGCGTATGAGCTGATACCATTGATTCCTAAACCTAGTGACATAAATAACCGCCTTTCTTACAAGATAATTTAGATACAATAACCTTTATTATCTTACTTTGTATACCTTACAATTTTTAATTTTCCCTTATATACATGAAGTATTTTTTTGTTTAAAAATTGCCTGTTTTTAGAAAGGTCATTTACAAAACTTTACAATTCTACCTGCACCCGTCATCGTCAGAATCTATCAGACCATCATAATCATTATCCAAACCATCTGAGCAGGAACCGATTGAGTCCGGGCTTTCTGCGCGGGCATTATATTTTAGCCATTTGTCAGGAATTTTATTCCACTGATACAGAAAAAAGTTTTTAAAGAAAATGGAAGCTTCGTTGTTTTTCAAAACAATAAGATTTTCATCATTTTTACTATTGCCGCTCTTAGAAAAGTTCATTGAGCCAAGAATGAGATATTTGTCATCAATTACAATGGTTTTTGTATGCATTTTGCCGGCGAAATTCTCTGTTTTGACGGGAATCCCAGCTTGTCTTAATTCTTCATGTCTTGAATATTTGCTGGAAGCAGAGAGCGCATCTAAAATTATTTTTACATCAACTCCGCGCTTTTTAGCATTTATAAGCTCTTCTATAAATTTTTTGTCCGTTACGAAAAATGCCGGAATATAGACATATTTTTGTGCTTGTTTAATCCTTGGAATTACTGCATTCGTAAGGGGGTTATCCTGCGGTGAAAAATAAATTTCGAAATTCTCATAAAATCTTCCGTCATAAGATGTTTTATCCTGATGAAAATTTCCACCGAGCATTTGTTCAAATTCTTTTTTATAAACTTCTGCTATTTGGGAAGAATTAATAACAATTATATTATTGGAATTAAAGCCTGACATATCCGTGTGAGATAGGTTAGCAGACCCTGTAATAACTGTTTTCCCGTCAAAGATATAAAACTTGTTATGCATTATATTATTAACCATGCCGGAATTTTTATCCGTCATTTTATCAGGAATAAGGCTCGCAAATTTCAATGTATCTGGATAAATATTTTCACCTTTAGAATCTATATCATATACAAGTCTTATTTGTACTCCTCTTTTTATAGCCTCTTTTATGGCTTCTTCAATTTGAGGAGTAGAAGAATAACCGTAGATTGCAATATCAATAGTACTCTTTGAAGAGCGAATATGATTAAGTATCTCCCTGCAGATTTCTTCTCTACAGCTCCTGTCCGGTTTTAACTTTACCGTCATATCAGACACAATTAGTTTTATATTATCCAAATTCAAAGAAGATATGGGTCTTGGAGGTTTTATTTCATGTTTAGGGAATATTTTATTATAGTGGCTTTTGCGCATAATAATAAAATCGCCCTTATCAAATTCCGGAGATATTGGATAATAGCTGTCACCCTTTACAATACCGTATTTAGCACTTCGTATTGATTTTAAGAGCTTATCAAATGCATATTTGTTGGTTAATTTATTCTCTTTTATTGAAAAAGGCGAGTTAAGGAATTTCGTATTGTAGCTGAACTTATAATATATCAAATCTCCATCGGATATCCTTATTTCACGCCCGCTTAAAAGATTTTCAGCCCAGTATTTTCCAAGGTTTCCAAGAATAAAGGCTTCTTCTTCGCTTATTCCGAGATTTTGCGCAAGTATTTTATTTTTCCAGGTAAAATGTGAATCAAAAGTTTCCAGCCCATCTATTTTATAGACACCACCCTCCTCCAGCATAATTTCAGCCGGAGAAATAACCTCACTTACCCGAAAACTTCTATCAGATTGAAGAAAGAATACAGCAAAAGTTATAAACAAAAGAAACAATAAAATAATACTAATCTTCTTGAGCATAATTAGTAATTTCAAACCCTAACTTTTCGATTTTATCCTTCAGCTTCATATTTTTTGTAATCTGAAATTCTGTAAAATGATTATCAATTGTACCGTCTTCATACCTGCAAGGATGAATGAGAGCTTCAACAGTCGCCTTATCCTGCTTTACAGCCATAAGCCCGTATGATATTGCAAGGCTGTTCATCATTGAGGTATAAGCAACACCAATTAAATAATCATTGGTTTTAAGTTCATATTTTAAAACAGTATGTTCATTAATAAGCGTAAAGAAATTCAAAAGAGCAACTTTTATAAGATTTACCGGATATTTTAAATTCAAATGCCTGTGTACATCAGGAATCATATAAGGTTTTTCAAACTGGGTTCTAACTTGTTTTATTCCGTATTCTTTTGCCAGCCTGCAGACTAAATCAAAAATACGCGGAATAGAATGAACATGGACATGTGAATCAATATGGTCAGCTTTTGTATATTTCAAAACCTCTTCAATCTGCGCTCTAAATTCCTTTTCCACCTGTTCTAAAAAAGTATTATCTTTTGTATTCAAAGATTTCAAAAGCAAGGCGCCGAATGAATTATTAAAATTCCCGTTGTTATCCGTAAGCCTATCCAAATCAAGACAGAGAGATTTTCCCTCAATTATATTCAAATGAATTCCAACCCCTAAACCAGGACAGGCAGGAATAACTTTTTTGCATGCTTCTTCAAACGCTTCACCGTTTGCCGTAAGACTCACACTTTTCAGAATTCCTGATGAATACCCTTCAAGCACGGCTCTGTTAAAAGCTTCACTCATTCCAAAATCATCTGCATTTAATATGAATTTCTTATCAGACAAATTTGCTCCTTTATTTTCCTGTAATTTATTGTATTATAATATAGAGAGGATTACAATGAGAAGCAAAAAAACAAAACTTGCAATTATTATCCCCTGCTACAATGAAGAGCTGGTAGTTAAATCAACGGTAGAAACGCTTTTGAATGTTTTAGACGGGATTATTAAGAAAGATAAAATTTCTAAAGACAGTTATCTTTATCTTGTAGATGACGGTTCCAAAGATACTACCTGGGAAATTATAGAAGAGCTGCATAAAAAATACGGCTCTAAAGTAAAGGGAACAAAATTTATCCGCAACTATGGCAACCAGAAAGCTCTTATTGCCGGCTTGCTTGGTGTAAAAGAAATCGGCTGCGACTGTGTTGTATCAATTGATGCAGACTTACAGCAGGACGAAAATGCAATAGAAAAATTTATTGATGAATACCATAACGGAGCTGAAATTGTATCCGGAATCAGAAACGATAGAAAAACCGATTCATTTTTCAAAAAATATACGGCCCTATGTTTCTACAAACTTATGAATATTTTGGGAGTAAAAATCCCCCCTAACCATTCGGATTTCAGACTCGTGAGCAGCAAAGGGCTTGAAATTTTGGAAAAATACTCGGAGGCCGGGTTATTTTTAAGAGGTTTCTTCCACGAAATAGGCCTTAAAACGGCCTATGTACATTTTGATGTAAAACCCAGAGCTTTGGGTTCTTCAAAATTTAATTTCTTTTCTCTAACAAGCCTTGCCCTAAACGGAATAACAGCATTCAGCATTGTTCCGCTCAGGATTATTGCGGTAATCGGAGTCTTAACGGTTTTGGGCAGCTGTCTTTTGGCGGTTGATGTTGTTATAGAAAAATATTTACTCCACAACACTCCAAGCGGCTGGGCAACGCTGGTTGTACTTCTGGCATTTTTTGGCGGTCTGCAGTTATTCTGCCTCGGAATTATTGGCGAATATTTAGGACAGATATTTAATGAGGTCAAGGCAAGACCAAGATATATTAAGGAAAAAGAATTAATCTAATTCACACTACCTAACCTTATTTTCATTTCCAAGCATCAGACGTTTAATATTTTCTCTATGTAAATAAACAATATAAACAGCTCCCAGCGCACAATATGCAACATATGCAATCGGAGCAGAAAGATAAAACATTACAAATGGAGAAATAACAAGCGCTACAATTGAACCCACTGATACATATTTTGTCGTATATGTTACAATTCCCCAGACCAGCGCAATAACAAGTCCGACAACAAGATTAAGAGCAAGAATCGTGCCAACACCTGACGCCACAGATTTTCCCCCCTTAAACTGCAAAAAGATTGATTTACTATGCCCGATTATTACAGCAACCGCTGCTAAAACAGGCGCCAGACCTAAAGAAGAGCCTGCAGAAATAAAGTTTTCTGCAAGTATGACAGGCAAAGCACCTTTAAGGGCATCTAAAAGCATTACTATAAAAAAGTATTTCTTACCCAAAACACGTTTTACATTTGTAGCACCGGTAGAGCCAGAGCCTATTGTCCTTATATCCTGACCGGTCTTTGCTTTCACTATCAAATATCCTGTTGGTATTGAACCTATTAAATAAGCTACAATAACAGTAAATATAAGCTCTAATAATTTATAAATCATTTTTCAACCTCCGCTATTCTATATAGTATAACACAGTTCTTAATAAGACAAAATTTTTTAATCCGAAACTTTGCTTGTAAATTACATAAATATCATTTAAAATCAATTTATGGATTATAAATTTCTGGACAGTACCGTAGACGAAGAAAATATTATTTTGCCGGACTCTGACAAAATAAATCCCTTCCTTCTAAAAAATAATTATGCTGACTTAATAAAAGCTGTAGACTTTATTGCTTCTGATGACATTACATTATATGTTCACGGCTTTCTTGGAACAGGTAAAAGACAGTTTATAAATTATACCGAAGAGTTTTTAAGCAAAGAGGTTATCAAACTCGAATATTACTGCAAAGCATCAACCGTATGCGATGACATACTTTTATCATTTATTGATACTATCGAAAAAAATTCTATCTCAAAAGCAGTTAATCTCAATACCAAGATTACAACTCTAGCAGTAAAATTCCAGCAGTATATAACCTCTATCAAAAAACCGTTTATCATAGTCCTGCATTCGTTTGATGACGTTCTTGATGAAAATATAAACCTGATAACAAGCTGCCTTGAACAAGTTATTGAAAATTCAAATGTTAAGATAATTGTGTCAACACGTGCAATGGTACAGGATATTCTGGGAAATATCAAAATTAATAGAAAAATATTTTTGAAAGCTTTCTCTAAAGAAATTTTTAAAGAATTTCTATTATCAAACAATATTCAATGTACAGACACAACCTTAGAAGATTTTTACAAATATACAAGAGGATATTACTACTATACAGCACTTTCTGTAAAAATAATTCAGGCTATGAAGATTTCTCTAAATGATTTTTTAGAAAAATATGCAAAATCCGGAATGAATTTTGATTCTTTTTTGGGACTGACATATGTAAATCTCATTCCTTCCGCCATACGCAACTTCTTCTGGTTTCTAAGAACAATAAGGCATGGGTTAACTATCAATGCACTTGCGGTTTTTGAATTGTATGATGAATTTTCAATTGAGTATTTAAAATCAAATCTTATGATTTTTCAAGTCGGAGAGACAGTTTACGTTCAAGATTATTTTCAACAGAATATTGATATTTCAATCCCTGCTAAAACAGAAATCAAACTTCATAAATATATAATAAACATTTATGAAAAGCAGTTGAAAGAACCGCTTCAAACCCGAGAAATAATGATATCACGACAGGCCCTCAGATCTGAAATTGAATACCATAACAAGTGTATTGAAGAGATTGAATCGGGGAAAAAAACAGAACCTGTTAAATTAGAACCGCAAGTACAAGAAGAGCATACAACAACAGCGCTTGAAAAAGAGCCTGAAAATATTGATATAATGATTCAAAACGCTAGAAAACTCGCTGAAGAAAACAAAAATACAGAAGCTATTGAAGAGTTTACACGAATTCTTGATAATAAAGATATTACTCCTGGGGGAATTAACACTATAAGAATAGAGCTTGCAAGACTGTATAAAGAAATAAATGAATACACAAAGTCGCAGCATTATTATGAACTTGCAGAATCATATTATAAAAAACATAATGAAGTTATAAATCTAAATTACCTATATTATGAACTCACAGCATTATATTATCTAATGTATAAATATGAACGGGCCATTGAGACAATAAAAAAAGTTATTTATTCCGTAGACACGCCGCAATCCTTGATGGTCTCATCCTGCACACTTTTAGGAAATATTTATTCTTCTATCAATAACCCTGATGAAGCATACTCATATTATCAGAAAGCCCTTGCTTCGCTAGATGATAATACTCCTGATGAAATATTAACAGAACTTTTTTTCAAATATGCACTTGCTTGCGATGACCGTTCTGATGAGCAAAATGCATTTGAATATTACGCAAAATGTATAGCTATAAACGGCAATAACCCATATAAAGCACTAGCTTATTCTAATATGGCATCCTGTTACTTTGATAACGAAAATTACTCTGATGCACTTGACTGCTTTAAAAAAGCATACAGTATAGAAAAGACAAACAATAATTATGACGGCATATATTATACAGCCTCAAACATTGCTAAAATTTATGTAAAAGAAAAATCTCCGAAAGCTCTGGATTTTCTTTTGGAAGCCAAGCAGAGTGCAGAATTTATTAACGAAGATTTTTATATTCTCGAAGCATCAATAGCACTTGGAGATTATTATTACAACGATGTTTCATTAAATAAAAAAGCTCTGATAGAATATTTTAAAGCAAGAAAAATTGCACAAACACTTGCCAAATCTGTTGATATTACAAAAATAGAACAGAGAATTAAAGATATGAAACTTAGGATGGATAAAGACACTTTTGACAATATAGAAAAAAAATATGGTTAATATAAAAATAAAATCAGATTTTACAAAATACAAAACATTATTCTTGGAGGAAAATTCCCGCCTTAATTTAATATCCAAAAATGATGAAAAATATCTGTTTGAAAAGCATATTTATGACTCGCTTGCAATCAAGCTTTTCTTTGAAAAATATGGAGAAAAAAGGGGGAAACTTCTTGATATCGGCTGCGGTGGAGGGTTTCCGGCAGTACCTATTGCAATAGAATATCCTGGGATAAATGTTATCGGAATTGACAGCATACAAAAAAAGATTAATTCTATAAACAGAATAAAAGAGGGTCTGGCGCTAAATAATTTAGATACAATATGCGGCAGGGTCGAGAATTTGAAAAACCGGCATTTTGATATAATAACAAGCCGAGCAGTAGCACAGCTTGATAAAATATCAGAATACGCGCTTCCGCTTTTGAAAAAAGATGGGTATTTTATCGCGTATAAATCAAAAAAAGCTCTTGAGGAATTAAAAAACGCTGAAAAAGTTTTAGCAAAATACAAAGCAAAGGTCAAAGATATTATAAATTACACTCTTCCGCTTGATGAAGTTTATGAAAGAAATTTAATTATCATAGGTTTTTAATAAACGGAATCTTACTTTTTATAAACTTAAGCCCAACGCCAATATAGGTTGTGATAACCATAGTAAGGACAAAATACAGATAAGTATTCTGAACCGGATTAAAAATCCAATAAATATTATGTTCATTTCTCTCGCTTATCGGAATACCGTTTATCCGGAAGATTACAGCTGTTATAATATACATAACAAACAAGTGGTTTGCCATAATATGGTATGTATTTTCGCCAACAAGCTTAATAAATTTGATATCTTTCAAATATTCATACGTAACATTTATAAAAAACAGCGAAAACCAGATACCGGTAATACTTGTAAGCACTGGAACAATAATCTGGCTGTCAAACCTTGCCCATACAAGCACATAGCTTAATCCGATACCATGAACCGGATCAAAATCTCTGTTAAAATGCCATAAAACAGCCTGAAGACAGATTACCGCCCCTAAAATTTTTGGGGTAAAAATATTATAATTTCCATGAATCTTTGTTGTATATAAGTGTCCAAGATAGACAAAAAATAATGAAAACATAGTTCTTATAACAATCAGAGATATTTCATCAAGTTCAAACATTTTTGATAAAGGAATAGCGCTAAAGCCCATTAAAGTATATATTACAGCCCTAACCTGCTCTTTTTGGTTTCTAAACAGTCTCTGTAAAAATAAGAATGTAATCATTGTCATAAACAACTGGGTTACAAACCACATCGGACAGGACAAATCAAACTGATGCCCGTTAAGAAACGGCGTAATAAAAAAGTTTTTAAAAGATAATTCCATTCCCCAGAACTTACCGGTAAGTTTTGCCAGCAAGACAGTAATTCCCGCATAAAAAGCCGAATATAGAAAATACAAAACCAAAAGGCTCTTAACTCTTCTCTTAATAAATTCAGCCACCTTATCAAGATACTTATCCTTAAAAAGCATTCCTGATATAAAGAAAAACAAAGCAAGCTGAAATGAATACGGAGGAAACATATCAAACATTCTGAATTCCAAATGACCTGATACTACAAGCGTAATCGCAAGAGCTTTTAAAAGATTAATCTTATCCGAGAAAATTTTATCCATAAAAAAATTTTAACATAAATTAAAATATATTTATGCTATTATAATTTCAATAATTTGAGGGGAAAGAGACATGAACACAGCCGAATATCTGGTAAAATGCTTAGAAGAATTGGGAGTAAACGATTTTTTCGGACTACCCGGAGACTATAATTTTAATCTTTTGTATGCAGTAGAAAATAATCCCAACACCCGCTGGATAGGCTGCACAAATGAGCTTAATGCAGGTTATGCCGCAGACGGCTATGCACGTATGAGAGGATATGGCGTTATTATAACAACTTACGGAGTTGGAGAATTAAGTGCCATAAACGCAATAGCAGGCTGTATGGCAGAAAATGTTCCTGTAGTAAGTATTGTTGGTGTTCCGGCTACAAAATGCATAAATAACAAAACATGCGTTCATCATAACTTTCAAGACGCCAATTATTATGCCTGCTACGAAGCACACAAGCCCGTAACAGCAGCTGTAGCCTACCTTACAAGAGATAATGCAAAACTTGAAATAGACAGAGTCCTAAAAGTTCTCGTAAAAGAAAAGAAGCCGGTATATATTGCAATCCCCCTAGATATCGCAAAAATGGAAATTTCAGATAAAAAAGTTTCATATGATTGGACAAGCGATGAAGAAACCCTAAAAATAGTATCATCTAAAATTGCTGCCAAAATAAATAATTCCCAAAAGCCGGTAATCCTCGGAGATCTTCTTGTAAAACGCTTTGACTCACGTATTGAATACAAAGAATTCGTCTCTAAAACAGGTATTCCGGTAACGAATTTTCTTATGGGAACAAATCTTATAGATATGGATTATGAAAAATATCTTGGCGGATATTATGCTAAATTTGAAAACCCTGCAGCACAAAAAGCTGTCGATGAAACAGACTGCCTTATTGCAGTAGGCCCTGTTTATACAGATTTGAATGCATTCGGTTTCAATCTTCCATATAAGATTAACGACCATATTGCAATATATGGCACCTATACTTATGTAGAAGGCGAACGTTATGATAACGTAAAAATGTCAGAAGTTCTTGAGGCTGTTGCAAAACTTGTTGATAAAAAAGATATTTCAATAGAAAAACAAAAAATCGGATATGAACCAGCCGCCGGAAGCTCAGAAGCACTTACTTCAAAATATATTTACCCCCGCCTGCAGGAATTTCTTAAAGAAAATGATATTCTTATAGCAGAGACAGGTATTATTCCGCACGGAATCGCTCCTATGAAATTCCCTCATAATGTAGAACTTCAAACCCAGACACTTTGGGGTTCAATAGGCTGGGCTACACCTGCAGCACTCGGAGCTTGCCTTGCTAAACCAAAATCAAGAGTTATTTTAGTAACCGGTGAAGGTTCCCACCAGCTTACGGCAATGGAGGTAGGAAATATGCTGAGAAGGGGGATTAATCCTATTATTATTGTTCTCAATAATAACGGCTACACTATAGAACGCGTATTATCTGATAATCCTGAAGATAAGTTTAATGATATTATGCAGATGAATTATGCAAAATTTGCCCGTGTATTTGAAGGTGATGTATGGGCAACAAAAGTTACTACGGCAGAAGATTTTGACAAAGCGCTTAAAGTTACACAGATAATGAATAAATTATGCTATATAGAAATCTGTACTGAAAAAATGGATATGCCAAAACTTACAGAAGATTTGACAGCCAATTTTAGGCAGAATAATAAATTAACCGAAAAATCCACCCCTGAACAATACTGCGAACCAGCACCCGCAGCGCAGGCGGAGTCAAAAAGTCTCGATTTTGAAACAGTAGTGCATAAAGGTATCGGGGAGGGCTAATGAAAAAATTATTTGTAATATCAGGCTCCTCCGGAGTAGGCAAGGGAACAGTTATAAAAGAGTTTTTAAAAAAACACCCTGAATTCAAACTTTCCATCTCCTGCACAACCCGCTCCAAAAGAGAAGGTGAAGTCAATGGCATAAATTACTTTTTCTTAACGCAGAAAGAGTTCAAAAAATGTATTGATAATGGCGAATTCCTTGAATGGGCAGAATTTTCCGGCAACCATTACGGAACAAAAAAAGACTTTGTCGAAAATTGTTTAAAAAACGGCGAAAACTTAATACTTGAAATTGATACCAAGGGAGCCCTGAATGTAAAAAAACTCATGCCGGAAGCCGTATTAATATTTATTGCACCACCATCATTAAAAGAGTTGGAATCACGCCTTAGAGGGCGCCATACAGAAACGGAAGAAGCTATTCAAAAGCGCCTTGCGTCAATAAAACTGGAGCTTGAGAACTCTAAACACTTTGATTATGAAATAATCAATGACACAGTAGATAATGCGGTCAGAAAATTAGCTGAGATTATCTGCAGATAAATTAAGAAAAAGCCGGAGCTGTAAGAGACTCCGGCAACTTGTTTCATAATACCAATACTTACATCTTATTATGATTCCATATAGCCTTTTTATTCTGCTGGATGTTTTTCTCTATATTTTTCTATAACATCATCTATTATTTCATCCATTTTAGTTGCAGCATTTGTTCTTGCAGAAGACCAGGTCAACCAAGTTGGCCAATTGTTATGTTTATCCCATTCATTTCCTTCTGTACCAGCTTTTTCTGCATAATATTTCATTGCCACGTAATCATCATCATCTTTACTGTAACCACAGGCATCCATTACTTTTAAAATTTGTGACGCTATAACTTTGAGATATTTTTCTCTTTTAGGTTTGAAATAATCTCCATGTTCAGTAGATATTTGGGCACATATATGATTATTCCATTGATACCATCCATTTTCTTCTTCATTATATGCCTCTATAAATGTGACAATATCCTCTGCTTTTGTATAATTACTATATTCTTTTAATTTTTGTTCCACTACTTTATATTCTTCCTCTGAAGTATCACCATATAACTTTTGTCGCAACACTTTTCCTGCTTCTTTTGGAGAGTCCGAAGTTTTATTTTTTCCGGCGTTGTTTTTATTCACACTTTTTAAAGATTCAGCATTAACTTCCGTTCCTTTTATGCTGGATATTGCAACAACTGTACCATCTGATTTTTGGCAATTTCCGTTGCCATATACTATAGTAACACCATCAAGTGCTAGAAGCTTGCCATCTCTTATTAAATAATGTGTCTTTTTGCTTTCAGAATAATAAACCATTGGTTTTTTGCAGTTTGTTTCTCTCAAATCTCCACTTGCAACAAGATTTTTAACAGTTTCTTGCATAGCAGTAGTATTATTGTCTTCAGTACCTTTTCCGTCTTTAATTTTGTCTAATTCTTCTTCTTTTATCTCAATTTCTTCTTTTTTGAGGTCTGCTTTAACATCTTCAACAATCAGATTTGTATTTACAAAGTCTGTGTCACTATCTGAAATATCATTCAAAAATTCATAATCCTTTTTAATTTTTGCACTCAATTCTTCCGCTTCCGCCATTCTAATTCTGGCATATACATCTTCAAATTGTACTGCAATTGATTTTAAATTATCTGCATTGAAGTCTTTATTTAAAGATTCTAATTGTGACATTAAGCCTTCCTGAGCATTATCCAGATTTGCACAATTGTCTATTCTGCCAGAAACTTCTTTTGCTTTATTAACAAGAGATGTTATCATATCATTAACAGTTTCTTTAGCATTTTTCTGTTTTGCCGCATCTGCTGGGAAATTTTCAGCAATATGTCTTATGATACTTCTATTTGTATCAGCGCAGTGCTCATCATTCCAATAGCTGATAAGTTTCAAAATACCATCATTTTTTTCTGCATTCGGAATAAATGTCTGAAGCGTATCATATTTACCATCCGCTATTTCCGTCTGTATTTTAGTTATTGCATTTTTAACAACTTGGTCATCTTCGTTCTTGTAGCTGAATGATGTATCGTCAAAATTGTAACCCATTCTATCTAAAGCGATTTTATTTTCATCTAAAGCTAACAAAGCTTTT
>CALUSZ010000094.1 GCA_944323495.1 Candidatus Gastranaerophilales bacterium | reverse complement strand
TTCTGTTGGCCTTCTTCTTTGGGCTTGTCCGTTCCTGACTGGGAAGGACGGCCGGATACGTTTACTTCCACTACCTTGTGCCGGGTATCCTTGTACCATTTCTCAAACAGGTTGTAGGGGACATTGTTCCTGTGACAGAACGTCTGGATGCTCTCCCCCTTCGGGTAGGCCTCACTCTTGTAACGGATGAAAAGCCTTTCAAAATCTTCACTGCTGTACATATCGCTAAACTTTTTATGTTGACAGTGCGAAGGTAGCCACATCAGTCTGTCAGCGCAATACGTCAGTTTTGGACGCTTACCTCGCCATGAGGCAACGCCTCCGCCTGGTACTGGAAATAAAAACGCTCTAAATCTTCGCTACTATACATCTTACTTCAAAATTTTGTTCGCAACGAAGGTAAGACTTTCACGACTGAGCCCTTTTTTGAGTGCTTACATTCCTTTCAGATAATAGCCATTTTTTGACTGCTTACAATTCAAACTGCATTTAACCGCACCTTCATTCTAAGAAAATTAATCCAATCATTTTACCATTTTGACTTTCCATTATCAAATATAAACGTATAAGGATAATATCTATCATAAAACCGCATGCCTGTCTCATCAACCGCACCAGAAAAATACACACTATCAACTTTATAAATTAAATAAATTAACAACATTGGAACAAAAAGTATTAATCGTGAATTCCCTAGAGTAAACTTCTTAGATAAAAGAAATACAACATCGATATATGCTATCAATAATGGAAGCATAATATAATTCGCAAATCTATAAAAAATAAAAATATTAGAAGTAAGTATATTAAATACAACTGATATAAATATCATAAGCGACAATATTTTTTTCTCAGGATCTCTTCGCAGTATAAAAAATGAAACAAGTGGTCCACAGACGGAAGACAAAAAAGATAACAATCTATTAGACACTTTACTAACCCCGTATGTTTCAGATTCCATATAAGATTGAAATTTCACATAGAAAGAAAAACTATCAGGAACCACATTAGTTAAAATAGAGACTAAATCAAGAGATATAAAGACCAAATAAGCGCTCAACGCAACAATCGCCATTTTTCTGCTACCCACATTATCAAACAACCGAAATAAAGGCAATATAAGCATAACAAGTGACGACTCATGAAACATAAATGCGCATAAAAAGCATCCAAAATATTTCAACCAAGACCCATTCTCATAATACTTATAAGCCAGTAAGAAAAACGTAACTGATATACTTTCACGAAGAATTTCAAAATTATAATTAAAATAAGCAACAACAAAATACATCAATAAAGCAGAAAAAACAAATCGAGTATTATGTCTTATAAAATACGCTACTATCAAATTAACCCAGCAAGCCAATACTAGCCGCAAAATAATAATATCATCACATACCCCTTTTAAAAGGGATGTAAGAATTATCCATCCTGGTCTTTCTCTTGAACGCAATTCAAACTCATCAAACAGATTCATCTCAAATATAGACTTATATTCATTCTTCCAACTATATATATAATTTGGAGTATCACCACCTATTTGATAGCTAAATACATTCAAAAAAATCAACAGACCAATAAATGAATAAAAAACAATATACTTATAACTTGTACATTTATATATATCATATATATAAACACAACATATCAATAACAATACAATAATCGCATAAAGCATATCTTCAAATACTTTAATATGTAAGCACTCAATTTAGGGCATACCCCTTAATTAGGGCACTTTTCTGTGCCCTAAACTGAGTTTGTTAAATAATTAATTCCGATTTTAACATTAGACGGTGGTCAAACCAATCTTGCCAGGAACCATGTTAACATAGTCTCTGCAGCCTTTAAGGATTTTTTTGAAAAATGAGCAGATAAAATCCCAGACCGAGTGTCCATAGAGCTTTACCGTGCTAATCACGCTGTGATAAGTGGCGGTCATTTCCGCTCCCTCGTCACTTCCACATTGTAACGAGATGTTCTGCTAGGTAATCAGCTCACGGATCGTCCGTTCCGCCAGGTTGTTGTCTATCGGAAGCTCCCCGTCATCCAGGTAAGCGAAGAGCTCCCTCTAAAATTTCCTCAGGTAATTTAGCGCTTCCCTATAGTACTGGCTCCGGACTCAGGCTCCTTGGCCAGCTCTGTCCAATCGGCAACGTAGCCTTATCACGAGCTCATTCGTCGCCAAGCCTTTCCGCTCAAACAACCAATCTCCTCGGTTGGGGTATCAACAAGACACCCCGACTCGGGCGATTGTGGAGCCAGACGGGCATCCGATGGCAAACCATCAACCTTCTCCTCCACTATCTTGTTATGCGTATCCTTATACCATTTCTGGTAGATGTTATAAGGGACCTTCTTCCTCAAACAAAACGACTGCACAGACTCCCCATGAGCAACGCTCCGCCTGGTAACTGGAAATAAAAACGCTCTAAATCTTCGATACTAAACATCTTACTTCAAAAT
This sequence comes from Candidatus Gastranaerophilales bacterium, assembly GCA_944323495.1. The sequence continues at coordinate 507 of CALUSZ010000094.1, read as the reverse complement.
TTTGTTCGCAACGAAGGTAGGACTATCACGACTGAGCCTTTTTTTGAGTACTTACTAATAGCCATTTTTTGACTGCTTACAATACGTTAAAATTGGACGCTTACTATATGATCATATTCTTTACCACCTTAGCAGGAATTCCTGCAACAACACAATAAGGAGGGACATCTTTTGTAACCACAGAATTTGCAGCAATGATACTTCCGTATCCGACATGAACACCAGGCATAATGGAAGCCTTCTCTCCAATCCAAACATTATCTTCAATAATGACTGGACCTTTAGAATACAATGGGCGCTTATTGGGAGCTATGTCTATTAATCTCAAATCAGACGCACCATGAGAATTATCGGTTATTAATATTTTCTTTCCCGATCGGACATTGTTTCCTATTACAATTCTATTTATAGCTGTAATATGAGAATCATCTCCTATTGAAGAATTGTCACCGATCTTTATCTCCGGATTAAAGCGTTGATCTTGATAGCTATCCCAAGCTGTAAGTG
>CALUSZ010000093.1 GCA_944323495.1 Candidatus Gastranaerophilales bacterium | reverse complement strand
TATTTAATGAATCAGATTTATATTGGGTTAGAACTTTTATTTTGTAGAAACCTGAATTTATAAAATTATTTAATACAAAATCAATTATTCTATACCTTCCTCCAAATGGTACTGCCGGTTTTGCCCTGTCCTGTGTAAGCGGATGAAGCCTCTTGCCTACACCGCCGGCTAAAATCATTACCAAAGCGTCATTTATCGACATATAACCTCCTAGTATCTTTAACTATTCTATCAAATTTTAATCTTTATTGCACTCATCCTTTAGAATGGTATATTTGTGTATGATATAATCTTTGTATGAGAAAGATTAGAAAGCTTTATTATTTTGATAAGAAAAATATGCAGGAAATGATATCGTTTCTGAATAATAGAGACGCATATATTAACAGTATTATGTTTAACCCCCTTATCCCCCTGCATCACCTTTTGCCGTTAAGATTTAAGTTTCTGCCGGAGACGTATGTTCTTAAAGATAAAAAGGAAATAAAAGGTCTTATAACGGTCGCACCTTCAAGGTGTCCTATGAGAAAAATGGAAATACAAAGATTATTTTTCGAAGAAAATTGCTATGAAGACGCTTCTGAACTTGTTCAGTTTGTTGTGTCGAAGTATAAAGCAATGGGAGCTTTTTCATTTGTTGTTAAAGTAGACGATTATATGCCTGATCTATTAAAAATGTTTGTGGCAAAGTGCGGTTTCAGTCAGATTTCTTATGAAAAATTGTGGAAAGTTAAGGACATTACTTACGGTTATAATAGAAAAGATTTTCGCGAGTTTAGAAATTCAGATTCTCCAACTGTTTCTGCTCTTTATAATGAGTCATTACTACCGCATATCAGACCTCTTTTAAGCAAAGATGCAAAAGAGTTTAAAGAGATTTTTCTAAAAGGGCTTTCTTATTTTAGTGAATACAAGTATGTTGTAGAAGATAAAAAGTCAAAAAATATTCTCTGCTATTTATCAATAATAACGACGGATAACGAAAATTATATTCTGGATATTGTTCAATCATCCTGGGTTGATGTAAATATTGAGTCAATTATAGGTTTTGCTCAAAGCCGGATTTCAAAACGCAAAAAAGATTTTCAACTTTATGTTAAAACGAAAAAATATACCCAGCTCGGGGAAAAATACGAGCAGGAGTTTATAAAAAACAAGTTTGAATGTGTTCAAAATCAGATAGTCCTGACCAATACCTCTGCCAGAATTCTAAAAGAACCCGTCCACAGCGGCCGGTTTACTATTCTTAATCAAGTGTTCAGCGGCCAGACAGCCGTACAGAAAACAAAAACAGGATTAATGTAAAGAATTGTAAAAAGTTTATTCAAAACCCTAAAGTTTTTGAAAATTTTGCCGATAACATTAATACAAAAATGATAGGGCAAAGGATATGGCAGAAACATTTAATCTGAATAATTTTTTACAGACTTATAAAACCCAGACCTACGATCCGACTAAACAGCACGCTGCAGCCGAAGAAAAAATGGAACAAAGGCTTGAACAGCAGGCTGAACAAGCAGTCGGGCAGGGCGGACTGCTTACACTAACTTTGTCTGAAAAATTGTCTGAACTCGGTATCGGTAAAAGAGTTCTGCAGCAAGTTGCAGATACCGCAACAGGGTTAGTAACTGATATTGTTAACCCAATAGGTGATTACCTAGAAAAATATGAAAACATTTTTGACCAAAGAGTATATAATCAGGAAATCCAAAGCTATGCCAAACAGATGTTTTTTGCCTCTCAAGCTATGAGACAAGAAGCAGCCGAAAATACTACAGGTCAAAACTTTGTATATGATATGTAATTTTCCTTCTCCTTTTCTTTACTTTATACATTTTAATCCCCTGCTGTTATTCTAACAACAGGGGATTAATTTAGACTTAAAATATCAATTATAAAGCAGCTTTTGCAGTTTCAACAACAATTGAGAAAGCTTCTTTATCATTAACAGCTAAATCAGCAAGCATTTTTCTGTTAACTTGAATATTAGCTTTTTTGCAAGCGTTAACGAATCTTGAGTAGCTCATTCCTTGTTCTCTAACTGCAGCATTAATTCTTACAATCCATAATCTGCGCATATTACGTTTTGTAGCGCGTCTGTCTCTGTAAGCATATTTAAGAGCCTTCATTACAGCAATGTTAGCAACCTTAAATATTCTGCTTCTTGCACCTTTAAAACCTTTTGCAAGCTTTAATATTTTCTTGTGTCTGTTGCGACATACATTTCCACGTTTAATTCTCATAATTCAACACTCCTATCTGGCATACTTCTTGTAAGGTAACTCTTTTGAAATCAATTTTTCGTGAGTTTCAGAAATTACAACATCTCCGAAAATCTTACGTTTTCTTGATTCAGATTTGTGTTGAAGCAAGTGGCCGATACCTGCATGTCTTCTTGTGATTTTACCTGTGCCGGTAACTTTGTATCTCTTAGCTGCCGCACGGTGGGTTTTCATTTTTGGCATTTTGTTTCTCCTTTTTTATTTACATTAAATCCGAGCAAGGCATACCATAGCACTATACTTCGGCATGTTTGAGTGTAGTATAAAGCAGAATTGCTGTCAAGCAAAATGTTTACATTTATTAAGTTTAATGCTAATCTTAGATGTATGGATAATAGAGTTTTATTTAATATCGGCTACGGGCTTTATGTTTTAACCGCAAATGAGGGTGAAAAAGATAATGGCTGTATTATTAATACTGTAATGCAGGTAACATCAGACCCTTTGCAAATTGCAATTGCAGTTAACAAAAAGAATTATACAAATGAAATGATTCAAAGAACCAAAAAGTTTAATATTTCGATTCTGTCTGAAAGCGCAAAATTTGAACTTTTTGAACATTTTGGTTTCCATTCCGGACGTGATACAGACAAGTTTGCAGATTTTTTTGATACAAAAAGGAGCCCCAACGGTGTATTGTATATTACACAGAATACAAATTCTTATATGTCTGCTTATGTTAAGCAGGAAATTGATTTGGGGACTCATACCCTCTTTATAGCCCAGCTTGTTGCTGCAGAAGTTTTATCGGACAAGCCGACTGTAACTTATACTTATTACCAAAATAATATAAAACCAAAGCCGCAAAATACAAATAAAAAAGGCTGGAGGTGTAAAATCTGCGGTTATATTTATGAGGGTGAAATCCTGCCCGCAGATTTCATTTGTCCTTGGTGCAAACATGTTGCGGTAGATTTTGAGAGGATAGAATGAAGTTAAAACAATTAGAAGAGTTAAAGCAAGAATGCTTGAGCTGTCAAAAATGTCAACTCGGCAAAACAAGAATCAATGTTGTATTCTCAGACGGGAATCCGGAAACAGCAAAAGCTATTCTAATAGGCGAAGCTCCCGGAGAGAACGAAGATAAAACCGGAACCCCGTTTGTTGGGAGAGCCGGAAAACTTTTGAATGAGTTTCTTGAAAAAGCTGGAATCTCAAGAGAAAATGACCTGTATATAATAAATACGGTTAAATGCAGACCACCCAAAAATCGGGTTCCTATGGATACTGAAAAAAAAGCCTGCGAAGATTTTCTTTTAAAACAAATAGAGATAATCAATCCCAAGATATTGATATTCTGTGGAGCAACTGCATTAAAATCTTTTTATGATAAAAAAACTCCGATATCAAAAATCAGAGGTGAAGTGTTAGAGCTTGAAATCGGCGGACAAAAAAGAGAATGTATTCCGATTTTCCACCCTTCATATCTTCTAAGATACCATTCCTTGGAAGAAGGCAGCCCGAGATATTTGATGCTCGAAGATCTGAAAAAAATAAAGAATCTTCTCGAAGCTTGAAAAAGTATATTTTATCGCTTATACTGTATTTACGCACATTGAGAAGTTTTTAATAAGCGGGTGTCGTTTTATAGGCGCATCCTGTTTTAATTATAAATAAAATTCCATGGGGATGTACTGGTTTTGACGCCCGCCCGGCGAGGGCAATGGGCAAGCCGAGCGCACAAGAGTGCGTGAGGTGGAGTCGAGAAAAAACAGTGTCGTGTTGCGAGAGCAATACGAGCAGGTTTTTTCGAGCGGTGCCGTCTCCTTAAATTTAAAATTCCATGGGGATGTACTGGTTTTGACGCCGTG
>CALUSZ010000092.1 GCA_944323495.1 Candidatus Gastranaerophilales bacterium | reverse complement strand
GTTATATATTCTGATCATATGCCTACTTAAAATTTAATACAAAGCGGTATCGTCTAGTGGTTAGGACGGGAGATTCTCATTCTCCAAACAGGGGTTCAATTCCCCTTACCGCCGTTACTTTTTCTTTACTAAAAAGAAAAAGTAACCAAAAAGAAAAGAACATATTGTCGGCAGACATTTTGTAATACTACAGGATTAAATAAAAACGCTCAGTCTGCCTCTTAAGTTTAACTACAAGGTTATCATATTGAAGAATTGAATCCATTTTGACTTCCGTCAAATGGGAACCTGCCACTCTCAGAAAACGTGACTAAATGTCACTTTTCTTTGCTAAAAAGAAAAAGTAACCAAAAAGAAAAAAACATATTGTCGGCAGACATTTTGTAATACTACAGGATTAAATAAAAACGCCAGATCTGCCTCGAATGTCTATATCGCCATTGTTGTAATGTCTGTATAAGCTGATACAAGACGGTTTCTTACCTGAATTGCCATTTGCATACTTAAAGATGCTTTTTCTGCTGCTATCATGGCATCATGGATATTTGTGGAACCGCCCATTGCGATATCTTCCTGCATTTTATCAGCCTCTATCCTCTGATTATTTACAGCGTTCAAACTGTTTGAAAATGCATTCCCCATTTGTGTTGCAAAATTTCCTAACCCTGTCGGATCGTGTTTGTCTTTTACAGGATAATTCCTTGAAGCTTTCTCTAGTTCTTCGTCAAAAGCTGTTTTATCAATTTCAAAAGAAGCATTACCTTGTAAAAACTTATTGTAATCTCCTATTGCATTTAAGTTCCCGTAATTCGTACTAAACTCGCTTATTCCAACTGAAAAATCCATACCCTATACTCCCTGTTAAATATTCATTGCACTTTGCATCATTGTCTTAACGTTCTCTGCAACTGTTGCGTTAGCTTCGTAAGCACGTGAGGCTGAAATCATACCGACCATTTCTTCGACAAGATTAATATTCGGTAAATCCACATACCCTTCTTCATCAGCATCAGGATGCGAAGGGTCATAAACCGTTTTCACACCATTTTCTGCCTCATAAATCTCATCCACTTGAACCCCGCCTGTTAGCATGCCTTCATTTAATGCAATATTTGCATTAATAAGCATATTTCCGGTCTTCGGGTCAAACTCCGCATCTGGACTATTGGAAGAAAAATTAGAATATCCGCGGTTTAGAGTATCCTCATAGATTGTTCTGAATGCGACATCTTTTTTTATATAAACACCCTTTGAGCCGTCCGGCTGGCGTGTGGTATTTATATTAGCAATATTACTGGAAATCGTATCCATTTTTATTCTCTGTGCAGTCATTCCCGAGCCTGCTATATCGAATATATTAAAACTCATAATTTACCTCCTTATTGGCCGCGTATTGCTTCCGAAATATGCGTAAACTGCCTCTGTTCAAGGTTTGATAATACCAGAAACTTTGTACCGGTTTTGGATAAATCCATCATTTCTCTCTCAAGCTCTACATTATTACCCGTTGAATCAGTACCATTATAAACATCAGTTACAACCTGCGGTCTGAATTGTTCATATGTATTTGACTGCAAATAAGCTTTTTCCTGTAAAGTCGGAGTTCTATATGTATGAATTTCGCCCGTAAAAACATCTACCATTGGCGGTTTGTATTCTATACTATTTTGCCCCTTTATATAATCTTTCAAATCCTCTTTTTCAATAATTTCCGCAAGCTGGCTTTCAAACGCAACCTCTTTCCTCTGAAACCCCGGAGTCATCACGTTTGCAATATTGGATGCAACAGCATGCTGTCTGTCCATAAGACCGTCCATGCCAAGTTTTGTAATCTCAATTGTTCTATTTGAAATCAAATCCATATCTAAACCAATCCTATTTTTATAACAAATTCAGTATAATCATCGCCTGTATGTTCTAAAGTTATCTGACCAAGCTGTTCTTCAATAGATTTTCTGCATATACTCAAGCCCATACCGCTTCCGCCGGATTTTGTCGTAAAACCCTCCTCAAATATTCTGTCAGGATTCATAATCTCTCCGGCGTTATTTGAAACATGTATCAATGCAAAATCACCCGAAGTTTCAGTCTGAATCTTAATATACTTACCGTTTTTAAGAACATTTTCTTCTTCTATGCCAAATGCTTCAACTGCATTTTTAACTAAATTTATCAATACTGCCGTCAATTTGTTTTCATCGGCGAGTATCGCTGCGTCGATTGAGTTTTCTACAATGTAATCAATATTTTTGCATTCAAAATATACTTTTGTCAAATCCTGCGCTGTATTAATAATATCTTTTAAATTTAACGGCTTTAAATCATTTGTTTCGCTGGATTTTAGGCCTATCAAGCAATTATTTGACATCTTTACCGCGCGGGTTAAACAATCTAATGCATTTGAAATTGTATTTTCTTCAATCTTGTTTTTCTTGCAATATCTGCGGATAACTTCTGTATATAAATCAAGTATAGAAAGCTGATTTTTTATTTCGTGCGCAATAGCCCTTGTATTACTGTTATAACTCTCTACAGGTTTTGCAGTTTGTTCTTCCGCATACCCCAGAACAGCGTCTTTAGATGCTTCATCCATACTTTCAATCAAGCGTCTTATTGAGGCATTTAACAAGATATTATCACGCCTGTCCGGTCTAAATTGTTCCTGAAAATGTTTAATATCCAGTATGGAATTCCTGTTAATAATATCTAAAGCTTCACTTTGAAGTCTTGAATTACACAAAGAATAATATCTTACCTTATCAGAGTCGCCGGTATTATTATCCCAAAGAATAATTGATACAAATCTGTGGGTCAAAACGCATAGAAATTCTGTATTTGCCCAAACTCTTTCTCTTAGATTTTCACTCTCATCTGTATAATCATATGCTTCAATATCCGAAAATTCCAGCCTTTTTATAAGCCCCATAACACCGTCGCGGTTTATTATTCTATGTAATACAACCCCAGCTTCCGGCTTATCCAAAAGAGGCTCTAAGACAGCCCTCATAAGACATCTCAATGCCTGCCTTGAAAGATAATGGTTCTCTTGAGAGTCTATCAATTCCTTTAAATAATTTTGCTGTCTTACAATTTTTTTCATATACAATCCGCCCAGTCCGGAGAATTAGCGCTTATGCAGAAATCCTCATTTTGTTAGATAAAAATCCGTTATTTATTGCATACAAAACAGCCTGTGTCCTGTCATTCACCTGTAGTTTTTGGAATATATTATTTACATGGGTTTTAACAGTTGTTTCAGAAATAAACAATTTATTTGCAACACCCTTATAAGTAATTCCCTGTGTTAAAAGTTCTAACACTTCTTTTTCTCTCTGTGTCAGATAATCAAGCAGATTTTCTTCTTCTTCGCCTGACTCCTGTTTTGTACTTTCTTCCCTAAATGTCTGTTGGAAGTATTCAAAGAAGCGGGATGAAAGTGCAAGCGGAAGATAAATTTTGCCGTTTAACACTTCTTCTATCGCATAGATTAATTGAGCAGATGCCATGGTTTTTAAAACATAACCCTTAGCACCAATCTTCATTGCCCTAAAGATTAAATCAGCATCATCATACCCTGAAAGTGCTAATACTTTTACATCCATATCGAGTTTAGAAATCTCTAATATACCCTGAAGTCCGTCTCTTTCCGGCATATTCATATCTAATAACACAATATCCGGCTGATATTTTTTGATTAAATTAAGCCCTACAGTAATATTAGTTGCAATACCTACAACATCAAAAGTACCTTCAATGTTTAATAATTCCCTAATCCCTGCTAAATGCTCATAATTGTCATCAATAAGCAAAACCTTTGACTTCTTCTTAAACTCGCGTCTCATACTCTCTCTCCCTTATCATTTATTTTTTTTAATTTCATACATTTGTATAGTATCTACACTAATCATATTACCTTCTTACAGAGGAGATTTTCATCAATATAAGGGTTAATTTTAAAGCATTTGCCGTAGATTAGAAGATATAGACCAAAAGATTAATATACAGCCCAAAGTTATTATTTACAGTATTTTGTTTTGTCAAGAACGATTTTTCAACTCTGGGTAATCCGGACTATGTATCAATTATTTGGGGTAGTTTAAACAGATGAAATTCCAAAAACCTTGGCACACTTTATTCTTAAACCAAAAGCCTCACCGATTGCAAGAATATTATTTGAATATACTAAAATAACAGTTCCCTCCAATCTTTCGGAAACAGGTATTTCCATGCCGTTTAAGACTTTATTTTTTTCGTCTTCATTCAACTCATACTTTGCGTAATACAATTTTTCCAACGGATTAATTAAAACTCTCTCAACATCCTCTTTCGCCTGTAAGTCTGCAAGTTGAATACACTCTTTTATATTGAAATCTCCGGCCTTTACCCTGACTAATTTAACCAGATGTCCGTAAACCCCGAGAACTTCGCCTATATCATTTGCAATAGAGCGGATATAAGTTCCTTTAGAGCATTCTATATAGAGTTCAAGAATCCTGTTTTCAGAATCATAATTTAAGATTTTTAATTCATTTATAGTGACTTTTCTGGGCTTAATTTCAACTTCTTCGCCCTTCCTTGCATACTCGTAAAGCTTTTTGCCGTTAACTTTTATCGCAGAATATATAGGCGGCAACTGCTCAATTTCACCTCTAAACCTTTGAAGTGCATTTTCAATTTCCTCAATAGAAACATCTTTATCGGAAACTTTTACCGCATCACCTTCTATATCATAAGTAGTAGTGGATTTCCCCAGCTGGACGGTTCCGATATATGCCTTATCGTCTGCTAAATATTCAATAAGCCTCGTAGCTTTTCCTATGCATACAGGTAAAACACCCTCCGCAAACGGATCAAGCGTTCCCGTATGTCCTATCTGCTTAATCTTAGTAACACGCCTCAAAATTGCAACAACATCATGAGATGTCTTACCCTTAGGCTTATAAATATTTAAAAAACCAAACATAAGCTATTTAATTTCGCCCTTAGAAATTTTATCGATAAGCTCAAGCACCCTTGAGCCTTCTGCCAAACCGTCAGAATATACAAACTTAATCTCAGGTGTAACTCTTAATCTAATACGCTTACCAACTTCATACCTTACCTTGCCGGTATTTTTTTCAATAATCTCTTTATCTTTTTCTATTTGCTCGTCAGAACCTAAAACGCTATAGAAAACTTTTGCAAAGGAATTGTCATGAGCGACTTCAACATCTACAACAGATACAACACCTTCAAGCCCCCTGACCTCTTTCCTCAAAATTTCAGAGATATCGCGCATTAACTCTTTTCTAACCCGTTCATTCCTTAAAGACATT
>CALUSZ010000091.1 GCA_944323495.1 Candidatus Gastranaerophilales bacterium | reverse complement strand
TCTGGTATGACTGTTAATGATATTATCGCTCATACACTTGCAAACAATTATTCAATAATTTTTATCGACTATATGCAATTAATTATTCCAGAGTCAACGAAAATAGCCAGACATGAACAAGTAGCTCAAATATCACGAGATTTACATACTTTTGCCCAACGTCACCAAGTAACGGTTATAGCTTTGAGCCAACTTTCAAGACCAGAAACCAAAGATAAAGTGCAAAAAGCACCTAATATGGCAAGCTTGCGTGAGTCAGGACAGATAGAACAAGACGCAGATGCAATTATGCTTCTATATCTTGAGCGACCAGACAGCCCTTATGGTGACAGAATACTTAAACTAGCCAAGAACAAAGAAGGACCACTATGTTATATGAAATTGCATTTTGATGGTTGGTTTCAAAGTTTTTGTGAGTATATGGACGAAAACACAATGTCAACTAAGCGTTGCGTTCCAGAACAATTAAAATTATTGGAGTGATGAAAATGAATGTAAGTTTTTACTCTGGTTGTTATAGTGGTTCTATGCGTAAAACTGAACACAAAAAACTATTAAAAGGTGAAATTGTATACATACACCCTAAAAAGCGTTTTATTTTGGTTGAATACACTGTTAAATCTATGTTTGGCAACAAAAAACATAAATTACGAGAATGTTTAAAGCTAGTAAACGGTAAAATTTTTAATTAAAGGAGTGAAAAAATGTTAAACAAGGCTATTTTAATGGGTCGCTTAACTCGTGACCCAGAATTAAGATTTACGCAAAATAAGGCTGCTGTTGCTTCTTTTACGCTTGCGGTAAATCGTGACAAGAAAGGCTCTAACGGTGAACAAGTTGGTGATTTTATCGACTGTGTTGCATGGGGCAGAATGGGAGAGTTCGTCAAACAGTGGTTTACAAAGGGTATGCTTGCCATTGTTATAGGTCGTATTCAGTCCCGTAATTGGGAAGATAAAAACGGAAATAAGCGTACAACCATAGAAATAAATGCTGAAGATGTAAGCTTTGGCGAAACTAAAAAAGCTAGAGGGTTAAAATCATCTCCAAATATTGAAGGTGATGATTTTACTGAGTTAGATGATGATGATGGTGATGTTCCATTTTAGGTGGTGATTTGTTTGAAAAAAATGTGCAGATGCGAAAATTGTAATTATTATGGTAAATTTTCTGGGGTTTGCTACAACTGTTATTCTGATTTTGTAGCGGATTTTATTGACGAAAATTTTTCATGTAATAAGTGGGAAGAAATTCCTTGTAAAGATGAAAAATACCTAGAACAAATTAAAGCTCTAAAAGTTGGTGACACTGTGACAATAGAGCATTTTGATGGTTCAACTTCTACCGCAATCGTCACAAAATTAACTGAAAAAGGCGAAATTATAACGGATAATGGAAGATTTAGATTTCATTCTGCAAATGGACACTATAAACAATATGGTACTTATAGTGTTATTAAGTTTTAAAATTGGTGATTTATTATGGAAATGACTCTTTTTGAAGAAAATGATATCACTAAAACCAGAATTAAGGTTAGTAAAAAGCATTTAGATACCTACAAAAAACTTATTGGCTCTTATATCGCTAAATATGGCGGTGACTTTGAAAAGCAAAGCTCAAGATTTGTGTATTTTTTTGTAAATGCTGATTTGATAAATAAAGGAGAGTAAATGTTATGAAAGCTATGTTATCACAGCCTATGGCTGATAAAACTGATGAAGAAATTATTTCAACCAGAGAAAAGGCAATAAAAGCCTTAACTGATGCAGGATATGAAATAGTAAATACTTTATTTACTGATGAATGGTACAGTAAAGAAAGCATGGCAGAACGTGGAGTAGTTCAAATTCCACTTTGTTTTCTTGCAAAATCACTTGAAAATATGAGCCTTTGCCACGCTGCTTATTTTTGCAAAGGTTGGGAAAATGCAAGAGGTTGCAAGATAGAGCATGATGCAGCTGTTGCTTATGGTTTGACGATTATTTATGAAGAATAAAGTAAAGTGGAGGTATAGAGAATATGAAAAAAAGGGGACAACTAGCTTACATAAGGGAGATATTATATTCTTATCCAGAACTAAAAAACAAAAATAGTTTGAACTCTCAAGAACAAAAAAGATTGAAAACAGTCGAAAATGTATTAGATAGAATTAAAAAGCTAAAAAATGCTGATGATATACTGAAAATTATAGATTTAGTGTATTTTAAAAGAAAGTTTAATCTGTTTTCTATATCACCTGAAATAGCTATTTGCAAACGTTCCGTTTACAAACTTAATGCTCAAATTATGGATTTAATGGCTAATGAAATGCATTTGATATAAAAATGCAATATTTGTACATTAAAATATGATATAATTAAATCAGGCTTAATACTGTCTTGTGTAGTTCCCTTTATTTTAGGCATTCTTTTTTAATCTCTTGTCATGCCCCCATGATGAGAGATTATTTTTTTGCAAAATTTGTACATAGCTTTTGAAAAGTTTGCAAGATTTGTTCTTTATAGTTATGATAAAATCATTTTTATAGTAAAGAGGTGAATAAAATGCAAGCTAAAAAGGAAAT
>CALUSZ010000090.1 GCA_944323495.1 Candidatus Gastranaerophilales bacterium | reverse complement strand
GCAGATAAGCTTGTAGATAATCCTTCCATAATATTATAGAAATCTTCTTTTGGAAGCGTAGACATTGTCTTTAAAGCATAAGAGAGGATACTTACTTTATCATACCATCTTCTTGAGTTTGAAATCTTATACAGACCCAAAACGCGGTCTATTCCGATACTAACCTCCTGCTCTTCATCTTCTTCATGTAATTCTTTAATCTGTCTTACAACATTTGTTAAGTCTCTGGATAAAGCTCTGCGTCTGTCTTCGTCCATATTCTTAAGCAGTAATAAAGCTTTTTCAGTATGTTCGTTTGAATCGTACCAGCGTCTGTTCATTCAGTAAACCTCTCCCAATACACATATTAATTATATTCAATCAAAAAATTTTCGTAATCATACATATGGAGTAAAACATTATTCTGTTATACCTAATTTCTTACAAGCCTCTAACGCACAGTTCTGCTGCGCTTCTTTTTTAGTTTTTCCGGAAGCCTGTGCTATTATTTCACCGTTCCATTCGACTTCAACATTAAATTCCGGCTTATGTGCAGGGCCGGTTATTGAAACAGTTCTATACACCGGTAAAGTCTTATTTACCCCCTGCGTATACTGTTGGAAAATATCTTTTGCATTATATTTTTCAAAATGCTTGTCAACATCTTCCGCATAAATCATAATATAATCCTTAATAAAATTTTCAATCTCATCCCGTTTCCCGCTTAAATAATAAGCCCCGAGAACTGCTTCGAGAGCGCAAGCAATATTAGATTCGCGCCTTCTTCCGCCCTGCTTTTCCTCAGCGGGCCCAAGGAGTATCAATTTATCAATCCCGATTTTCCCGCCTGCTTGAGCAAGAATAGCATCTGATACCAATATCGAACGAATCTTTGAAAGCTCACCCTCAGGTGCGCTAGGATAAGTTTCATAAAGAAGTTTAGAAGTAAAGAGTTTTAAAACTGAATCACCAAAAAACTCTAACCTCTCATAACTTTCAAGGCTGTCAAGATTATTCTCCTTTGTATAAGAAGGGTGCGTAAGCGCCTGCTTCACAAGTCCGTTTTGTTCTCCAAATATACTCTCCAGCATTAGAACAGACCTTTGAATAAATCCATGAAATTATTTACGACAAAGAAATACAAATAATAATGCACAACCGGAATCGTCAGAATATAGCTGTCAGTTCTATCTAAAAATCCGCCATGTCCCGGAAGAATATTACTTGAATCCTTAACCCCTGCATCTCTTTTAATCATTGATTCACACAAATCGCCAATCTGTGCAAAGCCCGCGATTAAAAGCCCCAAAATTAATGAATGATACCAGGCAATGCCAATCATATGAGAAAATATCATGCAGAATATCAAGCAGGTTACAGTTCCCCCAATAGCGCCTTCTATTGTTTTATTCGGGCTTATAACTTTCGACAGCTTATGTTTCCCGAATTTACATCCGGCATAATAGCAGAAACTGTCAGTAAGGATTACGCAAAACAGCAAAAGTAATGCATATCCTGCACCTTCCATAGTAACATTCTCTTTTATTATCCCGTTATACACAGGGTGGCTGCCCAAATCCCTTAAAAATAAAAGGTGCAAAGGGAACCACGCACAATAGACAAAACCTAATATTGTTGTTGCAACATTTGCAATATAAGGCTGTCTGCCCCGGAATAATACAGACATAAAAGCCAATATAGAGCATATGGTAAACGCTAAGGCAACTAAATCAAATCTGTTAAAATATGCTAACGCCGCAAAAACAACGCTTGATATAATAATAACTTTAAAGCTCGGCAAAAAACCCTTATGCCTTAAAATAAGCGTATATTCTTTTGCTGCCAGTACTGCAATAGCTAGTACCAACGCTACAAGATACAATCCCCCGGAAAGGATAGCAAAAAAACCGGTAAATCCGATAACCAATCCCGTTAATAAGCGAGTTAAACTTTTGCTTAAGGCCATTATACCGTTAATACCTCTTTTTCTTTTTCTGCGACTAAAGAGTCAATAATTCCAACATATTTATCAGTAAGTTTCTGAATCTTATCCTGATTATCTTTTACAGCGTCCTCCGGCATATTTTCATCTTTTTCAATCTTTTTAAGATGATCTACCATATCGCGTCTTGCGTTTCTTACTGCAACTTTAGCATCTTCGCCGTATTTTTTTACATCTTTTGCAGTTTCTTTTCTTCTCTCTTCCGTAAGCGGAGGGAAATTCAATCTTACACACACACCGTCGTTATTCGGAGTAACACCTAATTCAGCTTTTATAATAGCCTTTTCTAATTCTTTCATAATACTTTTATCAAAAGGAGTGATAACAAGTGTAGTGCCTTCGCTTACACTAACCTGTGCCATTTGTCTGATTGGAGTCGGTGCGCCGTAATATTCTACAATAACCTTGTCTAATATTGCCGGATTTGCGCGTCCTGTACGAACCGAAGCGAATTCTCTCTTCATCTGCGAAATCGCTTTTTCCATCTTTTCTTCGCCCAATAAATACATCTCATCAAGAGCTTCTGACATAATTTTCTCCTTTATATATATTATTAACTTACGTACGTCCCGACGGCTTCTCCCGCCATAATCTTTTCAAGACTTCCCTTTGCCTTAAAATCAAATACAATAATAGGTATTTTATTTTGTTTGCATAAAGCACAAGCAGAAGTATCCATTATTTTTAATTCATTTTTAATTATATCATCATAAGACATTTTATCTAATTTTTTTGCATCAGGATTTATCTTAGGATCATCATTATAAACTCCGTCTACTCCATTCTTTGCCATAAGCATGACTTCGGCATCAATTTCCGATGCTCTAAGCGCAGAGGCGGTATCTGTCGTAAAGAAAGGATTTCCGGTACCTGCCGCAAAAATTACAACCCGCCCCTTTTCCAAATGTCTTATAGCCCTATGCCTTACATAAGGTTCTGCAATTTGATTCATAGAAATCGCAGTCTGAACGCGGCATTCCACGTTAATTTTTTTTAAGGCGCACTGTAAAACAACAGCATTCATAACTGTTGCAAGCATTCCGACATAATCGCCCGAAGCTTGATCCATACCCAATCTTGCACTGTTTTTCATGCCGCGGAAGATATTCCCGCCGCCTACAACAACAGCCACTTCTACACCTTTATCTGTTATTGATTTAATCTCATTTGCAATCATTTCAACCGGTTCATATCCGATACCAAACTGCTGATCGCCTAAAAGTGCTTCACCGCTGATTTTCAATAACACACGTTTATATTTAGATACCATTAGTTACCTCTCCTTTGTTTAATGGTAGTCGAAAAAAGAGCATTTGTAAAGAGGGGATGATATAAAAAATCCCCCCTTTGATTTACCCTCATAAATTGTTATAATAAATACTATGGACGGATTCAGCGTTGGTAAAATTCTGGCAGGGCTAAGAAACCCCGAGTTATATTTAAAGAAACTGAAGCAGGAAAATGTTATTCTTGGCGGTAACGGCGGCTTCAATCCGTCACTTGCGCAGCCAAAGCCGAATCCTGTTCCGAACTTGCAGCCCCAGCTAGCTCTTATGCAGCAGCTTCAGATGAACCAAATCGCTGCTATGGACAGAGCTATATATATAAAAAACCTTCTCCTTCTTCCGCAAACACTCGGAGGAATACTCCTTGCTGTTCAAGATAAAAACAGGCCGCTTAATACTAATACACTGCTACTAAATGATATAAATCAGGAGCTGTTAAAGAACCAAAAAATAATTGCCCAGCTCTTTGATGACACAAACGAAATTCCTCTCAATACGACAGCTCAAACCATCCAAGCCCAAATAGCACCTGCCCAAAAAGATGCAGTAATGTTATTTTTCAGTGGGATGGTACACCTGCCGGCACTGCAGGAATTAATACTAAAAAACAGCAAGCAGGCTGTCGCAAATCTTATTATAGCAATGGCATCTGCTTCAAAAAGTGGTATGACATCCGACCAAATCAGAGAAACCCTAAGCATTATAAATTCCTGTATCTCTATGGCAGAATCCGGAAATCCTAACCAGACAATTAAAAGCCTTATGATGCTCTATATCCCGTGGCTGCCTCTTAATGAGGGGGTTGGATTCGACATAGAAATAGAAAAACCTGACGGTGAAAATGAGTCAAATGATTCAAAGCTCACTGTACTTATTCAAACTAAAAATTTCGGCAACGTTAAAGGAGTTTTTACTCTTACAACCTCTAATTCCGTAGATATATATATAATATGCTCTGATGAGTTTCCGAAAAAAACACTTGAAAAAAGCCTAAAAGAAGAAAGTTCAACACTTGCTGTACATACTAATATTGACGTAGAAGCTATTGAGCCGAAGAAAAAAGAAACATATGAAAAGCCGGAAGCAAAAGTTAACCTGTCAGCAACAAACGAAATGAACCCTTATTTATTATTAATGGCACATGCTTTTATAAGAAATACAATATTTATTGACTCTAACGCTATTCAGGAAGAAACAGAAGAAACTAACTCTTAAACGGAATACGTTTAGCAAGCTGGGTTGAAAGAATCAGCGCTTTTTCCGCAAAAATAATAGGCAGTTTATCCACACACCCCTGAACCGATACCGTAGAACGGTTATATGCAAGCCTTTCACTGACGCCTGAAACAACCAAACCGTCAATAGTCTTAATAAACCTGTTATATATATTATCAATCGTTAAAGATTTTACCAGCGCTTCTGTCTTTACAGGCACTATTGCCCAGTTAATCCGGCCGCCGCCTATGAGGAAATTATTAATCTTTTCTGCAATAATATTCAAATTATTCGGATTATTATAAGCATCAAATGAAATAATATCCACCCCTGCCTCCAGCGGAATCTGCCAATCACATTTTTCAAAACATTGAATGCCGACAAGACCATGGTATTCTTTTATTTTATGTATAACCTTTGTAAACAAATTAATAATAATATCGCGCGTAATATCTTCATTCTCGCGTTTTATATCACCGTAACGGGAAAATAAAGGCTCTTCTAATATTATTATAGGCTGTGTATCCGGTGAAACTTCTTTTATCTTATTAATAATCCACATTGCTTTTACACATAATGCCTGGATAACAAGCTTCCTATAACATCTATCTGCTAAAATATGCTGTTCATCTTTCATAGTTAAAAGTTCTGCTATAGTAAAAGGCCCCAGAAGATTAACAACAGTCTCTGCAGGTTTAATACGTTTTAATATCTGCAAGTATTTAGGCAGAAAAAACGAATCAATCTTATATTTTTCGAGATTCTCTATACCAGGATGATTAAAAGTGTTGTCCAAATCCCGCAGCCCCTGTTTAAAAATATCCGTATTATTCTTAAACACGACTTTTCTATCTTTAACCACCACCCCCGGAATATTTTCCAGAGTCCGATAGTATAAGTTTTCGTGAGCCGAAGCCTGCGGCAACATTGCAAGATAAGGAACATTTTCAAACAACTTAACCATCATTTTGGTAGTTAAGCTGTCGTCCGTATATGGTAAATCACCGTAAGGTAAGCATTTAAAAGATATTTTCGCCATTATACTCTCTCGCTTGTCATAAAAAAACGTGCCGAATTACTAATAAGCCGGCACGTTTTATATCAAATTTTAAACTATGCTTCAGCTTCTTCTGTTTCTTCTAATGTTTCTTTTACAACTTCAGATGCTGTAACAATAACTTTTAATTCAGATTTAACTTTAGAAGTTAACTTGATTAACATAGTGAATTCACCGATTCTGTTAATAGGTGCATTCAATGAAACGGTTTTTCTGTCAATTTCGATACCGGATTTTTCTTTGATTTCTTCACAAAGTTTCTTAGTAGTAATAGTACCGAACAATTTACCGCTTTCTCCTGCTTTAGCAGAAAGTTCAATAGAACCTAATTTTTCAATTTGTTCAGCTTTTGCTAAAGCTTCCTGATGTAATTTTTCCTGTTTAGCTTGAATTCTTGCCATATTTTGTTCTCTATTTTTAAGAGCACCTTCTGTTGCAACTTCAGCTAAATTTTTTGGTAAAAGAAAATTTCTTGCATAGCCGTCTTTTACATTAACCAAATCACCGGCTTCGCCAATATTTTGAACTTCTTTCTTTAATATTACCTGCATATCTTTTTCTCCTTTAACTATTATTGGGCTAGTATAGTTTTCATGATACCAAATAAATATTAATTGTCGAGTATCTGCTTAAAATAAGTTCATAATAGAAAAAAAAGGGCGGAAATTTTATTTCTGCCCGTACAAATAGCCCGTGAGAGGCCAAAATTATTTTTCTAGTTTTTTAAGACGTTTTTCAAACTCTTTGTTTTGTTTTTGTAGAGTTTCAATAATTATTTGCTGTTCTTTGATAATTTTATTTTGTTTTTCTATAGTTGAATTAATGTCTGTAATATTCTGGACAATTTCAGTAATTTTGTTGTCCAATTCTTTAACAGCATTAATCACAGCATAGAACATGTCTTCAAATCTAATATGCAAATATCCTTTTTCGTCTTTTTTTACAGCATCAGGAAATACTTTCTGTAAATAGACATTTAGTTTATATATTATTGAGAAAATTTTGAGGCAAAATATTATAAAAATAAAAAAACTAAGGGTTCACAAACCCTTAGTTATATGATATTATAGTATTATGTAACAGAATATGTATTGTGTTACATTTTATGTTACATTTACCCGCCTCCCCCAAATGTATGAGATTTTTCACCAAATACTAAAGAAAAAAATATTTATTCCGATAAAAAAAGTATGGAAAACTTTAGAGGTTTTTCATACCTCCTCCCCAAGTCTGGTAGCCGTTCTCATAAGAAACGGCTTTTTTTTATGCGAGAGTTTCTATTTTATTTGTAATACTGGCAACAGCACTTCCCCAGCCTGCATTTAAGCCCTTTGTATCTCTCGGGTCGCCGACTGGACAATATTTCTTTCCGACTTGTTCGATTGTCACAAGCCCTTTATCTATATAACCTGATTTCAAGAATCTTGCCATATCCATAATACATTCGTCAACACTCTTGTATGACTTAAATCCCTTACCCTGACTTACTCCACCGACATTATTCTTTGTTCTGGCAAGGGAACTGGTGCCGTATCCGCTTTCGTTAATACATATTGCAGCAAGTATTGCAGCGTTTACGCCATAACGTTCTTGTGCATCTAAAAATACCTGCCCCTTATTTTTTAATACACCATCTTTTCTGCCAAGAACTTTATTCAACTGTTCTGCAGAACCGGTAAATTTATCTGTTAACTTAGTATCGTTAAGATTTAAAGCTGTTGATTTTTTTGAAACATATGAGGTTTGAACAGAACCGTTATCATCACGTTTTGTAGTTTTTACATCTTCGTCTGAGATACTACCCTGAGGTTGTGTTTTTACAAACGTATCAAATACTCTCAGGCCGGCATTTTGTCTTGCCACATTATCCCAAACATTATTTGTTGGGAATAATTGATTCATATTATCATTAAAATTGAAAGACGGCGGCGACATCTCTGGCATAAGAGGATAAAAACCGGTGTTCATTACACTCGGAGTCAGAAATATGCTGCTATTAAATCCAAAAGGATTGAAACAGGAGTTAAACCCACCAAACATAAATGGATTTCCCCACATAGGCCCAAAGTTGCCCCAGCAGCCAAAAAACGGACTGTTCCCGAACATTCCGTGCATAAAACCGTGTGTAAAATTGTGCCAAAAATTATGTGCGCTCATAACGTATTAATATCCATTTATATATATAAAGTTTTTCATTTAAAAAAAATTGACTTCTAGTAAATAAAAGTTTACATTTATGTTATAATATGGAACAATAAAGGAGTCGGGTTTTTAAACTCTCAATAAGTCCGTTAATTAAAAAAGGAGCACTATGAATAAAAATCAATCAATCGGAATGTACGTTATATTAGGGATAATGGTTCTGGCATTTGTTTCAATGCTGTTTTCAGGGCCTACTTCCAGCACGCAGGAGATTTCTTATACTGCTTTTCTGCAAAAAGTTGAAAATAAAGAAATCAAAAGCGTTGATATGGGTAAGGACTCTTTGATTGCATTACCTGTAAATCAGCCGGAAACAAAAAAGACAACGACTAATCCGTTATATGGAGAGGTAAGGCCCCCAAAACTCCAATATAAAGTAGTTTTGCCGGAAAATTCCGATGTGCTTAACAAATTAGAAGAAAATAACGTTGAAATCAGCGCTAAAAGAGCAAGCGAATCCGGTTCAGCGTTTGGAATAGGTTCTTCTTTGATTACAATACTTTTAGTTCTCGGATTTATTATGCTAATTATAAAATCAATACAGGCAGGCGGAGCGCAGGCAATGTCTTTTGGTAAAAGCAGAGCCAAAATGCTTATGGACAGCAAAGTAAAAACAACATTTGCAGATGTTGCAGGTATTGATGAAGAGAGAAAAGAACTTGAAGAAATCGTTGATTTTCTCAAACACTCGGATAAATATGTTAAACTCGGAGCAAAGATTCCAAAGGGCGTACTCCTTGTAGGCTCGCCCGGTACAGGTAAAACATTGATGGCAAAAGCTGTTGCAGGAGAAGCAGGTGTTCCGTTCTTTTCTATAAGCGGTTCCGACTTTGTTGAAATGTTCGTTGGTGTTGGTGCTTCGCGTGTAAGAGATTTGTTTGAACAAGCGAAAAAACACCAGCCATGTATCGTATTTATTGATGAAATTGATGCAGTCGGACGCCAGAGAGGTGCAGGTTTAGGCGGTGGACACGATGAAAGAGAGCAGACTCTTAACCAGCTCCTTGTTGAGATGGACGGGTTTGATGAAAATACTAATATAATCATTCTGGCTGCTACTAACAGGCCTGATATCTTAGATAACGCACTACTTAGACCGGGGAGATTTGACAGACAGATTGTTATTAATAAACCTGATGTTTTAGGACGCGAACAGATTTTGAATGTTCATGCAAAGAATAAACCGCTTTCTAAAGAAGTTGATTTAAAAACTCTTGCCAAAAGAACCCCGGGATTTACCGGTGCAGATTTACAGAATTTACTCAATGAAGCGGCTCTTTTAGCAGCAAGGCATGATAAATCCGAAATTGAAATGCCGGATTTGGAAGAAGCTATTGATAAAGTAATGGCAGGTCCTGAAAAGAAAAGCAGAATAATTTCGGACGAAGAAAAAGAAAATACTGCATACCATGAAGTCGGTCATGCTCTGCTTGCAAAATTACTTAAAAATTGCGATCCTCTGCATAAAGTTTCAATTATTCCGCGCGGTATGGCCTTAGGTATAACTTTAACACTGCCTGAAAAGGACCATCTTACTATGCGCAAAAACCAGCTGTTAGATAGAATTACAATGATTCTCGGAGGAAGAGTTGCAGAAGAGTTAATCTACGGTAAAGATAACGTTACAACTGGAGCGTCTAACGACCTGGAAAAAGTTTCGGCTCTGGCCAGAAGCATGGTTACAACTTACGGTATGAGCGAGAAGATGGGAAATCTTGCTTACGGAAAAGATCAGGAACACGTATTTATGGGCAGAAATTTCGGAAATACAAGAGATTTCTCAGAAGAAATTGCTGCGGATATTGATAAAGAAGTTAAGAAAATTGTTGATGCTCAATATGACAGCGCAAAGAAGTTATTGAGCGAAAACAGAGACATGCTTGAATACATTGCAAAAAATCTTCTTGAAAAAGAGACTCTTGATGAAAAAGAGTTTGAAGATTTGATGAGAGATGTCAGAGTTCAAAGAGGAGAGATTACCGCAACGGAAGCTGATAATTCCAACGAAGAAGGAGAGCAGAATGGATAGAGATGAATTAATCTTTAATGAGTACAAGTCTTATTGTGCACAAAAAGAAAATTTTATTGACAGAAATTTTAGAACAAATAAATTTTATATGACAGCAGTAGTAGTGCTTATTTTCGCACTGATTTATACTAACAACGTCATTTTCTTAAATAAAATTACAGCAACTCTTATATTTGCTCTGCTCGGAGTTTCTGTAAGCGCTCTATGGTGGATGAATGTCGATTCTTATAATACACTTATTAAAATAAAATACTCTGATGTTATAGAAAAAATAGAAGAAAAACTTCCGGTAAAACCTTTTACTGATGAGTACGAAGGAATTGCAGAAAGCAGAAAAAATAAAGTGTTTATGTTTTCTGATATTCAAAAATTAATCGCAGCAGGCTCTGCACTATTCTTTTTTGCAGTATGCATAAGCGAAATTACACCTTTAGCAGCCGCTGTTTTTAATCGGGCAGTTGATATTCTGCTCAAAGTTAAATGCGGTATATAGGAAAATTTTTATATGGCAAAACATCAGGAATACGGAATAGCTCTAAATATTAACTATGTTATTATATCAATCGTAGTATTGGCAGTTCTTACGATATTAGTACTATACATGCCGGGACTTACCCAGTTCGACGCAAATGTTCTGCACTCAATCAGGCTTGCGCTTTCTCCCTATCCGGTTTCGTTTGCACAATTTGTAACCGAATTTGGGCGCCCTTATCAAATGCTTTGGCCGCAAATCGCAGCCGGAAGTGTTTTGGTATCACACAAACATTATGTCAAAACATTTCTTTTGATATTTTTTACCCAGGCAACATACGCAGTAACTATTTTTATCAAAAACTTTGTATGCAGAGAAAGACCCTGTACTTATCCGGAATTTAGTTTCCCCTCAGGTCATACCTCAACAACAATGTGTTTCTATGGAATCTTAATCTACCTTGTAATACATTACGTTAAATCAGATTTTTGGAGATATTTTTTGATAATCCTTTTTGGTCTCTGGATTATGCTTGTTGCCGTTTCAAGACTGTGGCTCGGGGTTCATTATCCTGTTGATGTTATTGCAGGTGCATTTTTAGGTTTTGGAATGGTTAATCTCTTTATAATAACTTCAAAATTACTTAGCAGATGAGCTAACTGTCTTTAAAATATAACGCACACAATCTTTTGAATTGTGGCTTTGTTTAGCTATCCTGTAACAACTTTCTACAATCTTTGAATAAGCTTCTCTATCATCGAGATAACTTTCTATCTTAAAAATTAAATCTGAGAAATCCTCATAAAAAGGCATCTCCCCGTCAAACAATGCCAGCTCCTCCCGAAAATCACTTATCATAAGCCTTTTGCAGGCAGCCGTCTGAAATGTCCTGTAATTTAGTGATGATATACCTTGAGAATTCATATTAAAAACTATTTTAGAATTATTAATAGCTTTTGCCATATCCGGCTCATTATCAATAAAACCCCTATAGCATAAATCAATTATTTCAGGATACACAGCCCTTTTTTTCGCATCTTTATAATGCCTGTCAATTGCAAACCAGGCAACATTAAGATGCGGCAGCTTAGTTACAAGCTCTTCGAAAAAGCTAAGCCTGTAGTCCGTATCCAATCTCCCCGCAAACATTAAATCAAATTCCGGCTCGATACCTAAATCCTTATAAATCTCAAAGTTTACAAAATGCGGCAGATAGTGAATATTCTTAAAATTTTCATACTCGGTTAAAACCTTATCCCAATAAAAGGTATAATTATCCTCCTCTTCAAGATACGGCAGATACTTTTCCCACTCGTCACCGGAAGTCCTGCTTCTTATATCATCTGAAAAATAATTAATAGAAGGAATTTGTAAATTGTTATCAACCTTAATCTTGAGGCCTGAAAAATCATACCCGGCAATAAAATCATACTCACCCTTTAAGAGTTCTTTTAAATTCTTATCAAACAGCTCATCAAATACTACGACCTCGCACCCGTTCTGGCGAAAGCCGTCTATTATACTGCTGGTTGTAAGTCTCCCTCCTATGCTCACTGGCAGGATTGCTAAAATTCTTTTCATACTCAATACATTTTAGCATTTTTAAAAAAGCTTTACAAGGTAGTAATATTTGATTATACTAAAACATGTGCAGAAAAAGTAAGCGCTTGTAGCTCAGTAGGATAGAGCGGAGGTTTCCTAAACCTTGTCTGCCGTGGGTTCGACTCCCTCCAGGCGCACTTACTTTTTTCTTTACTAAAAAATATTACTACCAGCTGAAATTAAAACTACCAGTCTGACTCGATAGTATAACTACTAGATTTTTGTATAATAATAAAAAGGTTATTGTCGGGTTTCACCCAACCTACTTCTGAAGGTATGGAAAAGGTGCCAAAACCTTATGCTATTGTCCAAGCTAATCGGTATATGATTCAAAATAGCGATTATTTAATTTCATACTGCCACGATGTCGGCAATACGGGCAAATTTGTAGAGTTTGCCCAAAAACTTGAAAAAAAAGGATTAATAAAAGTTACTTTATTATAAATTTTTAATTTTTCTTCTTTATATTCCCGCCCCTCATAGCATTCAATACAGCAATCAGTGAGACTCCGACATCGGCGAACACTGCACCCCACATAGAAACTAACCCGAAGCCGCCCAGAAGAAGGAATAAACCTTTTACTCCGATTGCAAATATAATATTTTGTTTTACAATTGACATCGTTTGTTTTGCAGAAACAATCGCATCAACTACTTTTGAAGGCTTGTCGTCCATTATAACAACATCTGCCGCCTCAATTGCAGCATCAGAGCCTAAGCCTCCCATTGCAATTCCAACATCGGCTCTTGTCAGCACAGGTGCATCGTTTATGCCGTCTCCTACAAATATAACACTACCGTTGGATTTTTTGATAGCATCTTCCACCTTTTCAACCTTATTTTCAGGCAGAAGTTCGGAGTAAATACTATCTAAACCCAAAATTCCCTGTATTTTTTCAGCGCTGCCCTTTGAATCTCCACTCAGCATCGTTGTTTTAATATTCATTCTTCTTAATTCATCTATTGTTGTTTTAGAATCTTCTTTCACTTCATCTGAAATTACAATGTATCCCTGATAATTTCCGTCAATTGAAATATAAACAACTGTACCTGCTCTGTCCGGTTTTTGGGGAGGATTAACAAGCTTATCGTTTCCCGCAAGAA
This sequence comes from Candidatus Gastranaerophilales bacterium, assembly GCA_944323495.1. The sequence goes on along the minus strand of CALUSZ010000090.1, from coordinate 14,066 downwards.
CTTCGTGTCCTTCAACTTCCGCGCTGACACCTTTGCCTGCAATCTCTTTGATATTCAAATTTTCAGGGATTTCTTGGGCATAAGCTTTTTTAATTGCAAGAGCTATCGGGTGATTAGAAGAACTTTCTGCGTATGCTGCGTACTTTAATAAATCCGGGTTTTCAGAATGGATTTCCGTAACCTTGAATACTCCTTTGGTCAATGTACCGGTCTTATCAAATAAAACAGCATCAGCTTTAGATAGCGTTTCCAGATAACTGCTCCCTTTAATTAATATTCCCTGTCTTGAAGCGCCGCCGATTCCTGCAAAAAAGCTTAGCGGAACTGAAATTACAAGCGCACACGGACAGGATATTACAAGGAAAGTTAATGCTCTTACAACCCAGTTTCCGGCAAAAAATAAAGGCGGAACCGTTGCAATAAATAATGCTGAAAAAACGACTGCCGGAGTATAATAGCGTGCAAATTTGGTAATAAAGTTTTCAGTCTTGGCTTTTTTAGAAGAAGCGTGTTCCACAAGCTCCAAAATCTTTGAAGCAGTTGATTCTCCATATTCTCTGGCAACCCTTATTTTTAAGACACCGTCAAGATTAATACAGCCGCTTGCAACGCTGTCACCTGGTTTTACACATCTCGGAAGAGATTCTCCGGTAAGAGCAGAAGTGTCTATTGATGCCAGACCGTCTGTTACAATACCGTCAAGCGGAATTTTTTCTCCGGTATTAACCGTTATAATATCACCGACCCTAACTTCCTGCGGTGCAACTTTCCGCCCGTTCAAGTTCGCATAATCAGGTCTTATATCCATAAGTGCAGTAATTGAATGTCTTGACCTTTCTACAGCTCTATGCTGGAAATACTCGCCTATCTGGTATAAAACCATAACCATAACAGCTTCCGGAAACTCTTTAATCGCAAGAGCGCCGACTGTTGCTGTTGACATAAGAAAGTTTTCATCAAAAACACGTCCTTTTGCTATATTTTTGAAAGCTTTGTAAAGCACATCGCCGCCTGCAATAAGATATGCTAAAAGAAATAAGGGTTTTAGCTTAAACCCGCCAGCAAAAAGTATTAAAGCTATCAAAGCCCTCTGTATTGTATAACTGTTTTTGTGTTCTTCATGCTCATGGTGGTCGCACATATTTATTACCTCTTACATACATTATAGTTGAACAACTATTCAACTGTCAATAGCATGAACAGAATTTCTTTACAAAATTTGACAATTGAACAACTATTCAATTATAATAAACTTATGGATACTAAAAAAATAGAAATGCCTGATACAACTTTACTTTATGATTTATCAGATTTTTTTAAATTAATGGGAGACAGCACAAGAATCCAGCTCCTCTGGGCATTAGAGGAGAATGAAATGTGCGTGGGAGATTTGGCAAATCTTCTTAATATGACAAAATCGGCAGTATCTCATCAGTTAAAGATATTGAGAAGCGCAAAACTTGTAAAAGCTGAAAAACGCGGGAAGAATGTTTTTTATGCTCTAAGTGATCACCATGTAAAAACGATTTTGGAAATGGCTTTAGAGCATTTGAATGAGGGGTAAAAGAAATTCTATTTGCAATAACCAACGCAATATGTCTCTTTGTCATATTCATAGCACATGCGCGCACAAAGACTTCCCGATAATCTTCTGCCATTAAGCTCCATTTCTATAGGGGGACATTGAGGTGTCCTTTTAGCTACAACGTGCGGAGACGATACAGCTGTTACTCCTTTTTTCATCATTTCTTGGAAATAAGGCTGCATTCCAGCATTATTCCGTCTTTCTGCTTCTTTTAATATAGACATTGCTAGTCTATCCAGCTCTTCTTTTGAAGTATTGTTTTTTGTATATCTCCCCGTATTCTCTGAAGTCCGGCTAGAAACTCCTGCAGCCGGTTTATGCAATATTATTTTCTCAATAATTCCCGAAAGGACAAATGGAAGGACTGCAAATATAAACAACAATATTAAAAAATTCTTTTTCACATAGTCTCCTGATAAATTATTTTTTATATTATAGCATAATCTAAACTATCAGACTTATAAATTCAAAGCATGCAAAAATAACTCCCCAACTTTAGCGTTATATTCTCTTCCATCGTCTTTTGTAAACAGATTCTCCCAATGACTTTCCGGCGTGCCGTCTTGTGAGTAGGAAGGATTTGTCATCATAAGGTGATGAGTGTTTGTATCGTATCTTAGAGGAAACAAGTCCTCCATCTGCATGAAGCTCGGGAGTTTATCGCTGGGATATTCATAGGCAAAGAGGGAAGAATTAATTCTGTTCAATCTATCTTCATAACTTCTTCCGCCCTCATCGTTGTCATTAGAGACTTCGACTCCTGGGGCATAATCTTTTTCGTATTTGAGTTTTTCAGACCAGCATTTTACTTTATCAAAGTTATCAGGCGGTACAAAAGCTGTACCTGTTGTAAGCCCGAGATTTTTATAACGTTCAAAATCACCGGTGCTTTTTTCGCCTGCAAAACTTATAGATGTACAGCCGGAGCGTGAGCGGATTTCGTATAAAATATACTGCATTTGATTATACTCCGGAAGAGCACCTACTCCTGTATAATTTCCCATATCATAGCCGCCGATGTGTTTAGCTGAATCAATAAAAACTGCTTCAAAGCCGAGGTTTATTAATTTTACATGTTCATTAATAAACAATTCCTGATGCTCGGGATTTTTCCAATCGAAAGTAATATCATCTCCATCAGTCCTTGCAATTTTTATCTGGTCGGCTGAAATTACCGTCCTGAACCCTGTTTTAAGCCCGTGAAGATGAGCTAAGTCATTAAAAGCCCTAAATTGTTCTTCACCGGAAAGATTAATATCATAATCAATAATATTTCCGCTATAACTAGCATTGAGTTTAATTCCGTAGATTGAATTTTCTTCAAAGGGGCCTTTATTAAAACCATCTCCGTATATATTAGGAAATATTTGGGATAAAATCACACAGTTTGCCCAGCTTTTTGCTGAAGGCGGAATTGCGGGAAGTATCTTAATTGAACTCAAAATCCCATTTTTAGTCCTATCCCCGTACATTTCTGCTATTGCACGGTTATTTATTTCTATATAATTTGCGCTTCTTCCCCATCTATCGCCGTAATTAGGAGTTTCTATGTTATCAGGAAATACGGGATAAAAATTTAATGACTCATTGATTGTAACAAGTGATTCTACGGCTTCTTTAACGGTACGCTCCAGTAATTCAGAGGGCAGAATATTTCCTATCCATTTTTTAAAGCCCGATGCATAGAGATGGTCAATACTCCAGCGGTCGGGCTCCAAATTTATATTTTCACCTAAGGCTGCTAATAATTTATTCACAACATTTGTCATAATATAAGCTTAAATGTTATAAAGAAAAAATAATCAGCCTGTAAGGTTATGCTACTGCGGTACAATTTCGTTTAAGTACTTAAGTGCATTCAATGTTCTCGGAAAACCAATATAAGGCAGGCACTGATTAATTGCGGCAATCATTGTATCTTTATCATTACCCATATTCAGATTTCCCTGAATATGCCCCTTAATCTGGCTTTCTGTATCACCGATTGAAACCAGCATACATAATGTCAATAATTCTCTTGTTTTCAAATCCAAGCCTTTTCTTGTATAAAAATCGCCAAAGCAGTATTTAGCAAGAAACTGAGGAATGTGCTGTTCATTTTCAGGATATAGAGAAGGCATTGCCTTAATCTTTTCGCCAAAGATTTCAACCTGCGTATTTAATCCGGCTTCTCCGCGGATTTGAGCGGTTACAGTGCTTGTAGATTCAATCTTATCCTTTATAACTTCCATCATTGCTTTTTCCGAATCAAGCGCTTTTGGCGCTCCGACATACGGCGCACACTGATAAATTGCTTCTCTTATTTCAACAGGTTTTGCTCCGGCCTTAAGAGCTTTTTCAACATGCTCTTTTACATATTCACTCTGACCGTTAGATGTAAGCACAACTATTGTTATAAGTTCTCTCATTTTCTTGTCTAATTTTCCAACGGTCGGAACATCTTGATTAATAAAGTTTTCAGTAATTTGATATAATTCGCTCATTTCTGTATTCTCCTTTGAAGATGCTGCAAAAACAGCAGGTGTTAGTACTGCTATTACGCCTAATATTAAAAGTTTTTTAAACATTAATTTTATCCCCCATAATATTCTTCATCACTAACCGGCTCAAGCCATGTTGCACCATTATTAGGAATATTAGGCTCTATTGAAATATGAGCAAACATACCATCAGGCCCCGCACCATGCCAGTGCTCAACATCAGGAGCAATCTTTACAACATCACCTTTTTTAAGAATCTGAATATCTTTTCCCCGTTCCTGATATCTTCCTTCACCTGCTGTTACAAGAAGAATCTGGCCGCCGGAATGCTTATGCCAATTTGTTCTGGCTTTCGGCTCAAACGTAACATTCCCGATTGAAGAATTATAAACATTATCTCTCGTACAAAGCATTTCAAGATACGTTTGTCCTGTAAAATAAGCCCCGTAAGGATTTTTTTCTCCCAGTGCAAAAGGCTGTTCAAAATCATGCGCCATAACCAGATTCCCTCCTAAGATTAAAATTAATAAACTAAATAAAATTCTCTTCATAATATCTCCTATTTTTCTTAAATTTTATTTTATCACTTGAGAGTGTCTATCAGTCAAGAAAAATTTTATTTTTTCCTCCCCCCTTGCATATATATTTTTATGTAGTACCATTTAGATATAAGCAGTATATCGCTGAATTACATGTGTGTTAAGGAGATTAATGATGAGAATTACCGGTGTTTCGCAAACTCCGTCATTTGGTCGTAAGCCAAATCATGCGGAGATGAAAGTTTATACAGAATCTTTAAATCAGGGGCTAAATCTTTTAGGCAAACAGGTTGATATTATTCTGCATAATGCCTCTGCACCGGCAGTAAGGGCTGAAAACACAGGAATAGGTTCTCTGTTCTCAAGAACCGTAAGAGAAAAATTTATCCCGTTTTTAAAAGAACATGCATTTTCGCATATCCAGCAGGAGCCAAACGGCCTAAGGAAAGCGAATGATAATTCTCCTTATGCACCCGAGGCTGATACTAAGAATATTTTCCTTATTCCGCTTGAAAAATTAGCCTCTGACGAGTATGGAAATATTTTATCTAAAGAAACTTTTAATAAAATCGTTAAGGATAACCCTAATACTGAACGGGTAAATTATCCTTATGTAAGAAAAAATTATGATGCAGCTTTAAGAGAAGCATTTGAAAATTCTAAAAATAACAAGGTTCTGTCCGAAGAGTTTGCTAAATTTAAATCAGAAAACGAGTCTAAATATGAACAGAGTGCAATATTCCGGCTTCTAAGCAGAGAAAATAATGAAAAAAATTGGGAAGAATGGCAGAATATAGATAAGACTCTTTACGTTAACCCGAACTCTGAAGCTTCAAAAACAAGAATAGCTGAACTTAAAAATAAATACCCGAATGAATATGATTTTTATCTTTTTGAACAAATGCTTGTAGAAAAAGAAAATAATGCTTCCAATAAATTAGCGCAGGAAACAGGCATAAGTATTATCGGAGACTCTCCCGTCGCATCTTCCGCCGTTGAAGAGTGGGTTAATCAAAAATTATTCCTGAAAGATAAAGCTCTCGGGTGCCCGCCGGATATGTTTGCTCCGGACGGACAGAGATGGGGATTTAAATATTACAATCCTGAAAAAATATTTAATAAAGACGGCTCATTAGGAGAAGCCGGAGAAGTATTAAAAAAGAAGTACGAAAACTATTTTTCAAGCTTCCCCGGCGGAATAAGAATTGACCATACAATTGGACTTATTGACCCGTTTATATATACAACAAGCAGCAAAAAAATGACGACAAAAAACTCGGGCAGAATATATTCTGCTACAAATAGTAAATACAAAAAAGAAACAGACGAAGAGTTTGCATCAATACTTTCAAAAATCGTTTTACCGGCTGCTAAAAAATTTGGTCTTGATAAATCGTCAATAATTTGTGAAGATTTGGGAGATGTAACAGATCCTGTTGAAAACGTTATGAAAAAACTTGATTTAGGCGGGATTAATGTTACACAATACCAGCCAAGCATAGCCCATGTTCCGGCAAAGAATACAGTTATGATAGGCTCACATGATAATCAATCTTTTCTTGAATTTGTAGAAGGCTTGTTTACAAACAATGACATCTCAAAATTACATACTAAAACAGACGCACTTGCCAGGGACACAATTCAAAAAGGCGCCGATGAAAAAGAAATTGAACAATATGCAAATAAACTAAAATCTGATAAAAAAGAATTTATGTCGGCCTGCTTTACCGAACTTTTTGCAAGTCCCGCAAAACGCGTGCAAATATTCTTCACCGACCTGTTCGGGATAGCAAAAACCTATAACAATCCAGGAAAAAGTGAAGGCTGCTGGGAATTGAGACTCGGTGAAAATTTTGAAAATGAATATTATAAAGCAGCATCAGAAGGCAGGGCTCCAAACTTTGCTAAAGCAATAGCAGATGCTTTGAGACATAGAGGGCTTGATAAAGGAAATGAAGATTTAATGAAAAATCTTGATGATTCAGCCAAAATAATAAAAGAATAATTAAATCTCTGCTTCAAAAACATATTCAGCAGGGCCAGTAAGGAACACATCTCCGTCCGGCTTGTTTGGGGTGCCGTTCCAAACAACATTCACCACACCGCCCGGAAGATGAACCTCGCAGGAGTTTTCAATATAACCGTTTAGAATCCCTGCAACTACAGATGCGCAAGCTCCTGTTCCGCAGGCTAAAGTTATTCCGCACCCGCGCTCCCATACTGCAAGCTCAATTTTTTTATACGATTTTATCTTAACAAATTCCACATTTGTTTTTTCAGGAAATTCCGCACCAGTCTCAATTATCGGCCCGTATTCTTTCGCAAAATCCATTACATCATCTTCTGGCGATACAAAAATTACAAAATGCGGATTTCCCATTGAAACAGCATTACCCTCAAATATCATATTCTTTACAGAAATCTTATAGTTCAAATTGTTATTTGGAAGAAACGGGATTCTATCCGTTTCCAAAATCGGTTTTGACATATTAACCATGACCTGCCCGTCAAAAAGAATCTTAGGTGTCATAATTCCTGCAAGAGTTTTAACCGTAAACTCTGATTTTTTAACAAGTTCCCTGTCGTATGCATACTTAGCAAAACATCTCATTCCATTACCGCACATCTGCGCAGTAGACCCGTCAGAATTATAAAAAAACCAGCCGATATCCGCATCATCAACATTCGTATTTGGAATAATAAGCCCGTCAGCACCAATTCCGAAATGCCTGTCACAAAGCTTCTTTGCAGCCTCCGGCATTGAAAGATTCAATTTGGAAAACTCTTCATAATCAATTATTACAAAATCATTTCCGCATCCTTGCATTTTTAAGGCTTTGATTCCCATAATGTTTACTCCGATTATTTACTATAGTAAAATTAATTATATAAAGGAATTAAAATTATGGCAATAATAAAAGTACAAAAAGGAACAAAGGATATATTACCTCCAGAGATGCCCCTCTGGCATTTTATGGAAGATACGGCAAGAAAGATTTTCACCGAATACGGCGCAAAAGAAATCAGAACCCCGATATTTGAAGCAACAGAACTCTTTGCGCGCGGGGTTGGCGATACAACGGATATTGTTAACAAAGAAATGTACACTTTTGAAAAAAGTGAACGCTCGCTAACATTGCGTCCGGAAAACACCGCCGGTGTAGTCAGGGCATTCATAGAAATCGGGATGCACAGGCTTTCTGCGCCCGGAAAACTCTGGTATAAAGGCCCGATGTTCAGATACGAACGTCCGCAGGCAGGAAGACAGAGACAGTTTCATCAGGTAGGGATTGAAGTTTTCGGAATTAAACAGCCGACTGCTGATGCAGAAGTCATCTTGATGGCGGTTAATTACTTAAAAGCATTGGGATTAAACGATTTGAGCGTTGAATTAAATTCTCTCGGGTGTCCTAAATGCAGAGAAGAATTTAAAACTAAGTTGAAAGCCGTAATTAAACCATATTTACCTGAACTTTGTCCTGACTGCCAGGCAAGGTACGAAAAAAATCCTTTGAGACTTTTGGACTGCAAGGTTGAAGAATGCAAAGAAATCTATGCAAAACCTGAAATTCAGGCAGTTATTCAGTCTGATTTTATATGTGAAGAATGCGCAGAGCATTTTAATGAACTAAAAAGTTATCTTGATGCATTAAAGATAAATTATTCAATTAATAAGCTTCTTGTAAGAGGCCTCGATTACTACAATAGAACCGTATTTGAGATAAAGTCCAATAACTTAGGTTCTCAAAACGCAGTCTGCGGAGGCGGAAGATACGACAGCTTAGTAAAAAACTTAGGCGGAGAAGACACTCCGGCTATTGGCTTTGCTATGGGTATGGAAAGATTAGCGTCTTTAATCGGAACAAAAGAGGATACAAGAACAACCGCATTTATTGTTTCAAATGACTCTCTGGAGGCAGTAAAACTCGCTGAAGAGCTTAGAGGACAGGGAATTAGTGCAGAGTTTGATTTAACAAATAAAAAGTTTGTCAAACAGCTTGAAAAAGCTTCTAAAGTTGCAAAATACGCGTTAATTCTTGGAGAAGACGAGATTAAATCAAATCAGGTTACGGTCAAAGACCTTGATAAGTCTGAACAAAACACTATTGCAAGAGAAAAAGTTTTGGAAGCCTTAATCGGATAGCAAAAGTTTTTTTTTACAGATTTTATTACTGATATGATAATTAATAATTCCCCAATCATGTTTCAGGCAAACTTTAATTCCCCGAAACTCCGGTTTAAGCAGGAAGATTTTTTCGTGCGAATTCGAGGTTACGGGCAAAACAGAGCCTGGGCAAGAGATGTAAAAAAGACTGCAGATATGGCTGTAAAATTAATCAGGCGCGATACTTCTGCAGAAAATGTCCTGAAACTTGTATCAATCGGGGTTAGCCATGCTAACAAAAATAATACACTTGATTTAATAAAAAAACTTTTCTCCGGCCTTTTAAGAGCACCGCGGGAAAATTGGCCTTATGAGAAATGGGCAGATTTAACAACACCATACAATAGCGGGAAATATAAAACTTACCAAACCCGCCTGGATTATACAGCCTCACACCCGCTTAAACCGGAACAGGCGCCGGATTATTCAAGACCGGTAATTTACGATAATGGAATGAGGGCAATTTTACACGGTTCATCTTTATATGTAAATAAAAATCTGGATAAAGTACTGAAGCTTTCTAAAAACATTTTCCCTAAATATGTATATAAAGATGTCAAGCCTGAAAATATGGAGGAGATTAATTCCACTATAGCCGAAATCCGCTGGATTTTAGCACATTCAACCCCCTGGCTTAGAGGAAGCGATGCGATTTCTAATGTATATATGCGCGTTTTATACAAAGCCATAGGAATCAAATCTTACCCGCTTAAAAAAGGCATTTCTCTTGATTTGGAAGCGTATTGCACAGAGCTTAGCGAATATAAGAAAAAATTTCCGGCATTTTTTGAAAAAACACCGGAAATTATTGAGTAATTAGTTATTTTTTATATTACTGTTCGTAAATATAACCATTAGTTAAGTCAATCTTCAACGGTCCAAGAAGTCTTATGTTAACAATCTGATCCGGCATTGTTAAGACTTTTGCACCCTTAAATATCCTTCTCCAGAACCCAATCTTACCCGGATCAAGTGTTGCTACTCCATATAGCATTACAGCCTGATCGTGAGGTGTTACAAGAAGCTCGTTTTTGATTATCAACTCTCCGTTCTGTCTGAAGAGTTTTGCTCTCTGAACATGTTTTACCTGACCTTTCAAGTCGCTTCCCTGTTCGATTAAAAGATATTTTTCCTTTGTAACAATATTCTTAGGTACTTTTGCTGTATAAATATCAGTTACGTTTGATATTTGAGATCCGACAACTGTTTCCATCTGAATCGGGAATATTGAACCGGCAGGAATTATACCGATTGAACCCTGAACTTTAACGTTATCAACAATATAACCCTCAGCAGTTCTTTTCTGCATAGATTCTGCTAATTTTGCATTCGGATTAAGTTTAGCTTCCTGCATCATTTTATAAAGAATAGCGGCAACTTCAGCTCTGTTTGCCGGTCTGTCTGCTTCTAATTTACCTTCATTACCAGGCATTACGATAATCATATCAAGAAGCTGCGCTTTTCCTGCTGCAAGCAGGAACCATGCCGGAATTTGAGTGTAATCTTCATAACTCTTTTCCAAAATTTCCTGAGCTTTTTGTTCGCTTATCTGCTGTGTAGTAAGCGCATTTACAGCAATAGAAATAGCTTCTGCTCTTGTTACAGAATCATACGGTCTGAAAGTTGCATCTTTTGAATCAGTTACAAGGTCAAAATAAACAGCTTTTTTGATAATATCATATGCCCAGAAATCAGGCTTTACATCTGAAAAGTGGATATCCTGTGTTACACTGGCATCTTCCTGTCCGAGAGCCTTAATTGCCATAGATGCAAACTCTGCCCTTGTTACAGGAATATCAGGTTTATAAGTGCCGTCAGGATAACCTACTACAACACCTACCTCTGTCAAAAATTTGATTGATTGATATGCCCAGTGATTTTCGTCCATGTCACTATAGAAGGCATGCGCAGGATTGTTCAGCATTAATACTGTTGTTAATACAAACACTCCCTTTAATAATTTTTTGAACATCAAGAGTCCTCCTTTTCATTTTTCCTCTTGTATTTATCCTATCTTAAATAAGTACTTATTGCAATTTATTTTAACAAATCTACATAAACGCGCAAAAATTTTTATTATCAAGTTTTAATATATATAGGTGTGTGAATATGGAAATCCGGATAAATAATACAGTAAACTTTGGGCGACTCTTGAAGCCTTCTGAAGAGGCTGATTATGCATCTGTGCTTGAGCGTGCAAAATCAAAAGCCGGAAACAAGGGAAAAACAATTCTTATAGTACCATCTTCTTCACTTCCGCAAGCTGAGATTAATAATACCGGTGTTGGAAATCTTGCTGCAAATGAAGGATTTTTTGATTTTGTAAAAAAATACTGGGGAATAAATGAAATACAGCTTTTGCCTTCGGGACAATATCATGAACATCACGGACATTATCCAATGTATTCCGGAACGTCGATGGATTTAGGCAATCATATGATTGATATAAAATCACATATTCCGGAAGAGGATTTTAGAAAGATTGTGAATGCCAATAAAATTCAAGACAAAGTTAATTTTTCTAACGTTGTCGATATAGATTCCGCACAAGAAAAAGCTTTAAGAAAACTGTATAAAAACATGCCGGATAGAGAAGAATTCACTAAATTCAAATCAGAAAATTTTTCGCGCCTTGAAGCAAAGGGGCTGTTTAGGGCCCTGAGAACAATTTATGGAAGTTCAAACTATCACAACTGGAATGATATAGATAAAAATCTTTTCCTTTTGGAGCCGGAAAAAAGGGAAAAAAGGATAAAAGAGATATATAAACAACAGGGAGATGAAATTGATTTTTATTTTTACAAACAATTTCTGGCAGAAAAAGATTTAAAAAAAGCGAAAGAGAATTTAAATTCGAAAGGCCTAAAGCTTAATGCCGATTTTATCTGCGGTTTTTCTTATGATGAAGTATGGTCACACCCGAGAGCATTCACCCCCGGAGCCTCAATCGGCTGGGGACTTCCGGCGCTGAATTTCGAGAATCCGGAAGCTGAAAAACTCTTGAGAGAAAAAGTTAATTTTTACGCAAAACGCTTTGACGGATTCAGGGTCGACGCGGCCTGGACATATGTAGACCAGCCGCAAAATAAATATACTTTCAAGTATTATGACGATAAAATTCTAAATATTATAGAAGATGAATTTAAAAAAACTAAAGGCAGCAATTATGATTTAAAAAATATCATGTATGAATTTGCCGCAGACCCTGAAAAGTTTAATATCCATAACGGCAAAAATTTAAGAAGTTATTTGAAAGACAGAGTCAAAATCTACACTTCCGACCATCTTTCAAATGATTGGGGAAGCAATAGAGCTTTTCTGGACAGAGGCTGGGGCCCGAAAAGCTTTATAATAGGAGCCTCAAACCACGATTCTTCACAAATAAAACCGGATAACAGCCAGGCCAAAATCTTATCAAAAATTCTCAAAATTCCAAAAGAAAAACTCATGGACGAAAAAGAATTCCTAAGAGCAAAATTTGCAGAACCGGCCGGAGCGTACAATAACATGATATTCTTCAAAGACGCCTTAGCGCTTGAAGAAACAAATTCAAAAATTCCTACAAATTATGAAAAATACTATGAAGCTCTGCTCAAAAACAAAGACGGATTCAACCCCATGGACGCCTTAGAAAAAACATTCAAAGCAAAGGGTTTAGACAAAGAAGAGCCAAAACTCTATAAAAAAATTGTTAAATACAGAAAAATTCTTGACGGAAAAGAAAAGCAGATAAGTCCTGCTCTAAAATGGAGCGCCGGTATTATCTGCAGCGGTCTTTTATTATATGGAATATTTAAATACCTAAACCATCAAAAACATATTCACTCCTCATCATCTATATAAGTCCTGAGTTTTTCCACCCGCTCAACTTTCCTCAATTTCTGCAAGGCTATATTTTCAAGCTGTCTTATTCTTTCTTTAGAAAACCCCAGAGCGTTTCCTATCTGCTCTAACGTCTTTGGCTCCTCATTATCAATCCCGAACCGTCGTTTTATAATCTCCTGTTCTCTGGTATCTAAAACCTTCAACAGCCGATTCACATCTTTATGCCGCAAAATCTTCTGTGTATTGTTTTCAGGCGATGAATAAGAAGTATCCTCAACATAGTCTTGAATACACAAATCATCGGTTACGTATGTATCAAGACTCACCGGCTCTTTTTTAAGCGCATTTTTGACCTCATCAATCTTTTTAGAATCCAGCCCCGAAATCCTTGAAATAGTCTCATCATCAACTTCCATACTCTCATCACAAGCAGCAATAGAACAAGCTTTTTTGTATTTTCTAATCTTCTCCAGCATATGCACCGGAATCCGAATTGTCCTTGAATGGTTCGATATAGCCCGTATAATAGTCTGCTTAATCCACCAGGTTGCATAAGTTGAAAACTTAAAATTCTTCTTGTAATCAAACTTTTCCGCCGCCTTGATTAGCCCTAAAGAACCCTCCTGAACCAAGTCCATAAATAGAACTCCCTGGCCTATATACTTTTTTGCGATACTTACAACAAGCCTCAAATTTGCCTGAACCAGCTGTTTTTTAGCCTCTTCTTTTTCTCTTGAATTCCCCTCCTGAATTTTCCTTCCAAGCTCAACTTCTTCAGACTTGGATAACATCTTTTTCCTTCCAATCTCTTTAAGATACATCTGCAAAATATCGTCATTGTTTACAATCGTACTAAACGTTCTTGGTAAATCTGCCTCCATCTCGCTTGCATCTATAAATTCCAAATTACTATTCATAGCTCTCGACATAGTTACAAATCTCCTCCATCTATTCCTCTAATCATTAAGACGAAAAAGATTAAAAAAAGTTCCATAAAAAAATAAAAAGGATGGCTGCAAACCATCCTTTTTATCCATTACTTTTCAATTATTAAACAACTCTGGAAAGGTGTCCGGGTTTTTTGCCGCTTTCTTCTTCAGTTGCAAACTTCGGAGACAACCAGCCTGCTTTATATCCGGCATATCCGAGCCCTGCAAGGACTACAGCACTACCAGCTATTATAGAAGATTTTCTGTGAGCTTTGAACCATTGTTTCAAATTACCAAAACTCTGAGTTTTAATATTATCTGTTTTCTTCACGTTTGAACCTATAACATTTTCTTTTGTTATATCATGAGCATCTTTCTTAAACTGCTGTCTGTATAGTTCACCTGTAGCCACCTTTGACCTTGTAATAATCTGATTATTTTCCCAACCTGTTTTAATATTTGCTTGATTTTTAAGAATTGTTTTAGCTACATCATCATTACGATGAGTAATTAAACATCTTTCCAAACACTCTGCTATGTCAT
>CALUSZ010000089.1 GCA_944323495.1 Candidatus Gastranaerophilales bacterium | reverse complement strand
TCCACCGGAGAAAAACCGCCCTTCGGGCTTGCAACAGTTACTTTTATATCGGATTTTTCAAACACAAGATAAGGGACAGCAAATTCTTCCAAATAAACTCCCGTATCCTGAATACAGTTACATAATGGTTCGCCGCAATCGCAGCCTGAATAATTGGTTGTTATAATAAGTAAATTTTTCATCTCTAACCTCAAATATATTTTGCTACAACATTCATTAAATCAAATTTATTAGTAAATCCGCTGAATCTTTCAACCTCTTTTCCCTCCTTAAATACGAGAAAAGTCGGGAAAGAATGAATTCCGTATCTTATTGCAAGTTCAGCATCTTCATCCGTGTTAACCTGACCTATATACACCTTATCCAATTCTTTAAAAACATCTTCCTGTTTTTTGCAGTATCCGCACCACGGCGCATAAAATTCTACAAGCTTTAAACCGCTTTTAATCTCATCAGTAAAATTATCTTTATTTAATTGTTTGAGCATACAAAATTCCTCCTGAGTCAGGATATCAAAAACCATGATAAAGCACATTACCAAAGTTATTAATATTTGTAATATCATGCTAGCAAATTTATTTTTTATAGATTTTAATATTATAAAAAGGAGATATTATATATGATTACCCCGATGAATTTTAAAACAGATTACAAACTCTACAAACAGCTGCTTAAAGCAAATAGCAAAAGAATCGGGAATACCATTGATAAAAAAGTAACAATCGTTCCGACTTCAAAAAAGCTGTGCCGCCAAAACGGCATTCAGCAGGAATTAAATAACAGCCTTAATACTGCTGATTATATTAAAACAGTATACTTAATGATGAAAAACAAGGGATATAAACTGCCCAATTTATATATTGATGAAGCACAGCTTCCAAGAAAATATAATCTTTCCGGACTTCAATCCGGTAATTGGAACATATTTGGCCCGGGCAGGCTTGAAGTTTCTTCTCCTTCTCTGGTAATTCACGAAGTCGGACATTATCTGCATAATAAAAATATGGCTTATAATCAAGCTTTATACTCAATGTTTAATACGTTTAGAGGAATTTTTAGACCACATTTAAACAAAAATGAGAAAAAAATTCTGACAGAAGATTTTAAACGTGCATATCAGGGTGGATATTTTAATGATTTAGAATTAAACAAGTGCTTGGAAAAAGGTTATATAGATAAAGAAACACTTGATAAGTTTTATGAAACTCCGGAAAAATTTTTAGTCAAAAATGCATTCACAAATGTGGAAGAATTCATTGCAGAATATTTTACTCTGGCGGCTCAGGGCTTCAAATTTTCTCCTGAAATTACAAAAAGATATAAGGCATTTCACGGGCCGGAAATTAAAAAACAGATTACCAGAGAAGATATAAATAATCTTGTACAGTACAGAAAAAAGCTTGAGAAAAGAAATGTGCTATTTGCATAAGACTTTCTGCCACTCAATTATCACAACCAAAAATAAAGAACTTGCTCCATAAATAACAGAGCAAGTTCCGGAACAACATTATCTAAATCAATTAATACTAATATCTCGCAAGGTATCTATCAATTTCCCATTGAGAAACGTAAGTTCTAAACGAATCCCATTCGATTTCTTTTGCAGTCATAAATTCATCAACAATATGAGAACCGAGAGCTGTTTTTGCAATTAAAGATTTATCCATATGATAAAGAGCTTCCTTCAAACTTCCCGGAAGAGATTCTATTCTCATTCTTTTTCTTTCTTTATCAGAAAGCTTGTAAATATTAGCTTCAACCGGCTTCGGCGGCTCGATTTTGTTTCTGACCCCATCTAAGCAGGCAGCAAGAATTGTAGCAAATGCTAAATACGGGTTGCAGCTCGGATCCGGCGAACGTAATTCGACACGCGTAGACATACCGCGCTTTGCCGGAACTCTCAAAAGAGCGCTTCTGTTAGCCAGAGACCACGCCATATATACAGGAGCTTCGTAGCCCGGGACAAGGCGCTTATAGCTGTTAACGGTCGGATTAAGAATTGCAGTTATACTCTTTACATGTTTTAATATACCGCCAATTGAATACTTTGCGGTATCCGAGAGCTGATATTCAGCCTTTTCATCATAAAATGCATTTTTTCCGTCTTTGAATAGAGAAATATTACAATGCATACCGGAACCGTTTATCCCGTAAAAAGGCTTTGGCATAAATGTAGCGTGCAATCCGTATTGTGCAGCAATCGCTTTTACTGCAACTCTAAATGTTACCACATTATCAGCCGTTGTAAGAATATCTGAATATTTGAAATCAATTTCATGCTGTCCGTCTGCTACTTCGTGGTGCGAAGCTTCAATATCAAAATCCATTTCCTGCAAAGTACTTACAATATCAGCCCTTACAGCTTCGCCTAAATCATCCGGTCCTACATCATAATACCCTGCTCTATCGTGAGTTTTTGTTGTAATATGATCCTCTTCATCCTTTTCAAACAAGAAAAATTCAGCTTCCGGCCCCACATTCATTGATAACCCAAGCTTTTGAGCTTCTGCCATAAGTCTTTTTAAATTACATCTCGGGCATCCCTCAAACGGAGTTCCGTCAGCATTATAAATATCACATATTAATCTGGCAGAATTCTTGCCGTCTCTTTCCTGCCACGGAAGAATCTGAAAAGTATTCTTATCAGGATAGAAAAACATATCAGAAGTTTCAATATTTCTAAACCCCTTAATAGAAGATCCGTCAAGCATAATTTCATTATTCAAAACTCTGTCAATGTGTTCTGATGGTACTGCCATATTCTTTACCTGACCGTTAATGTCAACGAATTGAAGCTTTATAAATTGGACATTATATTCTGCAATAAGCCTCTTAATGTCTGCATCCGTGTAGCTTGCGCCGTTTAGCGGCTGGTGATGAAATTCCATACGAATCCTCCAATCTCTTTCAAAATAAATAATTGTAATCTCTACACTAAAGCTTTATCATATATTTTTTTTCAAATTTGGTCAATAGATTGGATATAAAGATTTTGTAAATAATTTTCTGTAACGATAAATTAACGAATTGTTACAAATAGTAGAAATAAATTTTTTTATTGATTAGAATATCTATTGGATAGAGAAAGAGGGGAATTTTTTAAAATGAATGCAAATCCGAATAAAGTACTTTTACCTAATGATGTAAGAAAACTTCTAAACGCAGATAACAGAGAGATAGTTGAGTTATGCAGAAAAACATCTGTCACCCCTAAAAAAGATCAAAGAGGACAGATATACTTTTCAGTAGATGAGGTAAAAAAACTTAGGAATGCAAAATCTTCAATCGTAGCTGAAATGAGTAAAAAAGATTTGGAAATGAAAAGAATAGCTAACCCCAATGGAGGAAAAACAGTGACATTACCCGCAATGACAAAACCAAATTCACAAGCCGTTGTGAACGGCCTGTTGGAAACCCTCAACAAAATGGAAAATAATATTACTACATCTATGACTAAACTTATTGATGAAAAATTAGAAGGCATGGATGATGTTGTATTAGAACTCGTTAGATGCAAAACCGAAAACGAAAATCTGAAAAATAAAGTTAATGAATTAAATAAGGAAAACTTTAAATTAAAAAATGCGCTTAACAGCTTCAAACCTCTTATTTGCGGATTTTTCATCAAAAAAGAAGAAGATACAAATTTTATGTTATAGGAATTTGAATTTATGGCAGTCAAAGAAGAAACGGTAAGTACAACAGATGAAAGAAATAAGGCGCTTAAGCTTGCTATAGAAAAAATAGAAAAAGATTTTGGCAAAGGCGCTATAATGAAGCTTGGCGACAAGCCTGCCGTAAGCGTAGAGACAATTCCTACAGGCGCATTGGCTCTTGATGTTGCACTGGGTGTAGGCGGGATTCCGCGCGGAAGAATTATTGAAATCTACGGGCCGGAATCTTCAGGTAAAACCACCTTAGCACAGCATATCGTTGCAGAATGCCAGAAAAAAGGCGGAATTGCAGCGTTCGTTGACGCTGAACACGCACTTGACCCTGAATATGCAAGAAATCTTGGCGTAAATGTTGATGAGCTTCTGATTTCACAGCCGGATACAGGCGAACAGGCGCTTGATATTACAGAAGAACTTGTACGTTCCGGTGCTGTTGATGTTATCGTTGTTGACTCTGTTGCAGCTCTTGTTCCCAAAGCTGAAATCGAAGGTTCTATGGAAGACCAGCAGATGGGGCTTCAGGCAAGATTGATGTCTAAGGCGTTAAGAAAATTAACAGGTATTATCGGTAAAACAAATACTACAGTAATTTTTATTAACCAGTTAAGACAAAAAATCGGTGTAATGTACGGTAATCCGGAAACAACAACCGGCGGTAATGCTTTAAAATATTATGCATCAGTTCGTCTGGAAATCAAACGCGTTGAAGGATTAAAAGGCGACGGAGAAGATATCGGAAACCATGTAAGAGTTAGAATTCTTAAGAATAAGGTAGCTCCGCCGTTTAGAACAGCAGAATTTGATATAATATTTGGAAAAGGTATCTGCAAAATAGGCAATATCCTTGATGTAGCTGTTGATTTGGATATTGTGAAAAAAGCAGGATCATGGTTTAGTTTTAATGACGACAAGCTCGGTCAGGGCAGGGATAAGGCTAAAGAATTCTTAGCCGCAAACCCTGATATATTAAATCAGGTTGAGACACTTGTTCGTGAAAAATTAGCCAATAACGCCTAGAGAAGCGTAAAACAGCCATTTTAAAATTTTTATTGACAAACGCTCTTAAGTATGGTATAAAGTTATTGGGGTAAATGTATATTTTTGAGTCTTGCACATACTGCAAGACTTTCCTTTCTCTTGGTGATTGTGCAATTTGTTTAAATGTAATATAATACTTCTTACAAGGAGATTATATCATTATGGACGATTACAAAATTATTATTACGGTGTCAGGTGCTGATAAGGTTGGTATTGTAGCAGGTGTTTCAAATGTACTTGCTAAATACAGGGTTAATATTGAAGATATTAAACAAACTTTGATGCAGGGACATTTTGTAATGTTCATGCTGTGTGATATTAAAAATTCAGAGCTCAATTTTAAGGAATTAAAGAATGTCTTGACCGAAGAAGGAAATAAGCTCGAAGTTGAAATTTGGGTTCAGAAAAAAGGCATTTTTGAAAAAATGCATACGGTATAAAAAATATGAGCGATGAAGCGGAAAAATTAGAAGAGATTGCCTGCCGGTTTAAGAAAATGACAGCCAAAGTAAAGCTTATTAAACTGATTACAAAGGCTAAACAGGAATACGACAGATATGATTATGATAAAAGCTTTGAATATCTTGAAGATGCTTTAAGGCTTAACTCTGAAAATCCGGCTGTACTAAGAGGTATGGGGTGCATTTATCAATTCAGAAAAGAGTACGAAAAGGCGCTTGAATATTATAATAAAGCTTTAAACTTTTCAGATAAAAAAGAGATAGAATACACTTTAATCGGGATTATATATTACCTTCAGGATAAACTTGACGATGCTGTCAGGAATTTTAACCTCGCAATAGATAATAATGATGATTATGAAAACGCTTATGAATACAGGAATCAGGCAATGCTTGAAAACCATCTTAAGATTATTGATTTACAGGAAGCATTAAAAAAATATTTCTAAATTTAAAAATATTAACACTGCCGATAACCTGTTTAATTTCAGCAATTTAACATGCCAATAAACCGTCTTAATATTTATATGGGAAAAAATCTGCTTTTATTTCCCTTATCGAAAGGAGGTTTTATGCAGATAAAAATATTGCTTGTTGAAGACCAGAAACTAATGCGTATAGGTATAAAATCATTATTTTGCGACTATCCGGAGTTAGAAGTAATCGGCGAGGCCGTAAACGGCCGCGAGGCTGTCGAAAAAGCGAGATTAATCAAACCGGATGTAATCCTTATGGATATAGGCCTTCCGGATATATCAGGAATAGATGCGGCAAAGCAAATTCTTGAAAATAATAATAATATAAAAGTAATAATGCTGACCTCTCATATATCTGACGAAGAGCTTAATGCCTCGCTGATATCAGGCGCAAGCGCTTATGTAATCAAAGATATCAGTACAGATTTTCTTATGAGCGTAATCAAAATGGTGAAAGAAGGTGCAATGTGGATAGACCCGCATGTTGTACCATTTATCCGCGACAAAAACTGCGGTGTAATCCCTTCACGCCAGTTATCACGCAGTGCTTTTAAGGAACATCATTCAAACTTAACCCAAAGAGAATATGAAGTACTAAAACTCGTCGTAGACGGGCAGTCTAACAGCCAGATAGCCAAAACACTTACTATAAGCGAACATACAGCCAAAGCGCATGTATGTAATATTATCCAAAAACTTGTTGTAGATGATAGAACACAAGCTGCAGTCAAAGCGTTAAAAGAAGGTCTGGTGTAAACACCAGATCTTTTTTTTATTTAAGTTTTGCAGGAAATAGGGATTTGATAAAAGCAATTTAAATATAACTTGAGTTATGTTTTTAACCTGAAATTTAGCAGAAATTTTGTCAAGAGCAGGCTTAAATTACAACCTAACAGTATTGGACAAATTGAAAGCGGGGCAAAAGCTGTTTCATTTAAAACTATAGAAAAAATTGTTAATATTGATTGTTTAGAGCATTTTGCAATGTATATGAATAAGAAATAATTAATCCCAGCCTTTTGTTACACTCTTCCCTTTTGAGATTTTTGGTGTAAAATGAAAAAGTAAATTAATAATTAATCGGATGTGTATATATGACAATACAGGAATGGTTTGATAAAAGGCGCGAAGCCCAGATTGAAAGACGCGCTAAGGAAATGAAGGGTATAGATTTAGAAGCTCCGGAATTGTGGGCAAAATGCGTTCACTGCGGTGCTCAAATACTTAAAAGCGAACTTGAGGATAACTTGATGGTCTGTCCTCATTGCGATTATCATTTCAGAATAAATTCAAAAACAAGAATTAAACAGCTGTTTGATGAAGGTTCATTTGAAGAAATGTTTCAGAATGTTCTTCCCTGCGACCCGTTGAACTTTGTTGATACTGAACCTTATTCGGAAAGACTCAAAAGAGCACACGAAAAAACAGGATTAGACGAAGCAGTAACTACAGGTATTGGCGATATTATGGGGCACAAAATCGCAGCTGCTGTTATGGATTTTGACTATATGGGCGG
>CALUSZ010000088.1 GCA_944323495.1 Candidatus Gastranaerophilales bacterium | reverse complement strand
TTTTTCATAACAAACATACGAATCCACATTATCCTTCAAGTAGCCGGCAAAAATCCTTTGCTTGTGGGACAAATTATAGTCCTTCAAGTTTTTGACGATATACATATACCTATATTATATATCATTTGAATATAAATATGTTTTATTTGATAAAAATATTTACATATCTTTACTATGAAAAATTTTTATATTTGATTTTAAATTTTTATAATATAATTTATTGCAGACTTCTTTAGGGAGGCAATTAATATATGGATTTGAATATAAATAGCACGAATAGTTCTTATTTTTCTTTAAATCAACATAATCAGGGTTTTAAAAATAAAGCGGCTTCTCTAACAGGTAGCGTAGCCGGTTTATCTGTGGCAATCTCTATAATAGCTGCAGGACGTAAACATAATATGTCAGCCGGAAAAAGCTTGGCAAAAACTCTTTATAGACTGGAATTTAATGCCAGAGATGTTATGCTAATGGCATCTTCTTCTATTCTTGGAGGTTTTACTGCCGGCACTGTGACAGATCCTCAAAATATTAATGCAAAAATCAAGGAAGGAGTTGTTCAACTTGTCGGAAATTATATTTTCCCAAGCGTGTTTGTCGGGGTAGGAATGAAAGCCGTCAAATCTTTTACAAAATCTAAACTTATACGTTTTGTCGGAGGGTTTGCGAGTCTCGGAATGGGGGTTATTGCAGGTAATAAAGCTTCAAAAGCTATCAATTCTTTCTTTTCTCACAAGAAAGAGAAAAGAGACCTAAACTGGAAGGACTGGGCTGAGCAGGCTGATAATGCCTGTTTAGTTACGTCACTGGCTAATCCGGGGACAAATATCGCTAAATATGCTTCTAAATTTATACCAATCTCACATGTTATTCCCGGCTACTGTGTAGGGGTTAAAACAGAGGGAGAAGAATAGCTAAGTCATAAATCATAAAATGGGGTTTTGAAATATTTCAGCAGGGATTTCGTTACATAAACAATGAATACCTCCCCCCTCTTTTTGTAACAACTCTGCAATCTTATTTTGAGTACCTTCAATAAAATAGATATTTTCTTTTTTTATATATGGCTCTACACTTTTTATAAACATTTTCTCAAAATCAAATCCGATTTGTTCAGAAATTTCTGGTGTTATTCCATAATCATTATTTAACTTTGATTTATTGGTTATAAAAACTAATTCTCCGTCTTTGTTTTGATGTACTATTGCATTCATATAATTGAGATAATGTACTAAATCATCTTCGATGCACCCTGGTATAGTATAATATAATCGTCCCGGGACAAAAATAGGCTGATAATGATTCTCTCTTAATACAGCTGCAATTTCGTCAGCCTTTGGATTCTTTCCATATTTAACGTCATTTTGAAAATTTTTTAACAATGCTTTTAATTTATTTTTAATTTTATTAAGTTCTGCTAAGGTAGTTTTATCTTTGCATTTGTGAAAATTATCTATTGCCTGTTTTATAGCTTGTATTGTTAATCGATCATCTGCGACAAGAACTTGGCGGTTGTTTAAAGGTCTGATAAACATATCGAGATGAAAATCTGCTTGAGGAATTGGAATTACTTTGGAAACATTGTATCTCTGCTTTAGGGTTTCTGTATCAATTTTCTGTATTTCTTTTTCACCGACTAAAAGCTCATTACTATCATTGTTTTTTGTGAAAAATAGGTTTCCTCCTTCAATGGGTCGATCGCACTTTAATGGTTTGGCGTTAGTAAGAGTTGATAATTTCTTAGCAAAACAAGTATTTTCGTTAATAATGTCATTATATAAGATTTTATTTGAAGGAGTTATTACTGCTATATCCTGTGCCCACTTTGAAAAATCGGGTATACAAATCTTAAAAAATTTTTTTATGTTATCGAGATTAGTGTATAAATTTTTACTTTGATTAATAAAGAATACTTTAAAACCTTCGCGTTCACCTATTTGGGACATTTGTTTGATTATATTAAATGATTTGGGTTCATCATTAATACTCATTACAACCGCGCTTAGAGGGCGTGCGTCATATCCTTTAAATGTAGAGTGGTGGTAAAAACCTGTAGTTTTATCAATTCTAATCGTCATATTAAAACTAAAGCGTATAAAAATAATTTTTGCCTACATAAAAAAGAGCCTTCAGGCTCTTAAATAAATCTGCGCTTGGAGGGATTCTCTTACTCGGCGGCGTTAAACGAGTCTGCGGGCAAAGGCTCTCGCTTTGCCCTTCGCTCTCTGCCGCCTCGCGCTCGAACCAGAACAGGCTGTCGCCTGAGGGGTTCTCATCCCTATTCCCAAACAAAAA
Source organism: Candidatus Gastranaerophilales bacterium (assembly GCA_944323495.1). The sequence goes on along the minus strand of CALUSZ010000088.1, from coordinate 2,585 downwards.
AGGAGATAACGTGGTTATCTCCTTTCTAAAATCTGCGCTTGGAGGGATTCGAACCCCCGACCTTTTGGTTCGTAGCCAAACGCTCTATCCAACTGGGCTACAAGCGCTCGTAACAATAGATAACTATTGTACCTATGTCTAATATACCAACAACAAAAAATTATTTCAACGTAAATTTTCTTTAACATATTATTGTTCCTGTACTTGGTTTTCTATAAAATTAAATTGTGACTATCACAATAAGGAGAAGGTATGAGCGAACAATACAGAAAGAATCCGTATATGGATTACAGAAATGTAGTTCCGTTTATGGATTTATCGGGTTTTGTTGTAAAACAACCGCATGCTTTGGATGAAAAACCTGCTGCTACATTAAAAGAACAGCTTATGAGAAAAAAGTTTTCTAGAATGGTAAATCTAAGAAGAATGCAGTATTGTAAGCTCTGTGAGGAATATAGAAATGGAAGAAAATAGTTTTCTGGAAATTGCTAAGAAGGCTAAGGCTGCGTCTAAAAAAGCTGCAACACTTTCTGAAAAGATTAAAAATCAGGCACTGTTAAATATTGCAGAAAATATTAAAGATAACAAAGATAAAATTTTTGAAGCTAATAAAAAAGACTTGGAAGAAGCTGAACCGCTTGTAAAAAGAGGAGAACTGTCGCAGTCTGTTTTTAACAGGCTGAAACTTGATGAAAACAAAATGCGTGACATGATTCAGGGGATTATTGATATATCAAACCTTGAAGATCCGATTGGAAAAGTTCTCTTAAAAAGACAGCTTGACGACGGCTTGGTCTTAACTAAAATATCTTGCCCCATAGGGGTTTTAGGTATAATTTTTGAAGCAAGACCGGATGTTATTTCCCAGATTTCTTCTCTTGCAATAAAATCTTCAAATGCAGTTATATTAAAAGGCGGAAAAGAATCTGTTAATACTAATAAGGCTATAATGTCTCTTATTCATGATGCGCTTGAAAAAACAGAGGGTTTCCCTCAAGATATGTTAACCCAGGTGTTTTCAAGAGATGACGTAAAAAACATGCTTTCTATGGATAAGTACATTGACTTAATTATCCCAAGGGGGGGCAACAGTCTTGTTAAATTCATAAAAGAAAATACAAAAATTCCTGTATTGGGGCATGCTGACGGAATCTGCCACATATTTATCGACGAAAGCGCAGTTTTTGAAAAGGCTAAAAGAGTCGTTATTGATTCAAAAACGCAGTATCCCAGTGCTTGCAATTCAGTAGAGACAATTTTAATTCATAAAAATTTCAAAGAGGCGGACAGATTGCTGGAAGCCTTAGTTGAAGCGGGCATTACACTGATATCAAAACCTGAAAGCTGGCATAAAGAGTATTCAGACAAAATACTTTCATATAAATTTGTTGAATCTCTGGAAGAGGCCATTGAACATATAAATGAATATTCATCAGGACACACAGAGTCGATAATTACTGAAAACAGTGATAATGCTCGTATTTTTATGAATGCTGTTGATTCTGCAGGCGTGTATCATAATGTATCAACGAGATTTGCAGACGGATTCAGATACGGATTTGGTGCAGAAGTCGGGATTTCTACAAATAAGACACATGCCAGAGGGCCGGTAGGCTTGGAAGGACTTACTATATATAAATACAATATTGAAGGTAACGGCGATATTGTCAAAGATTATGTAGAGGGTATAAAAAAATTTCATCATAAGGATTTATAAATGAGGGTAGGAGTTGTTGGTTTAGGATTAATTGGCGGTTCTGTATTTAAGAAGTTAAAAGAGCTTGGATACGAACTTGCGGGAGTATCACGTTCTGTTTGCAAAGAAGAAGGTGTGAGCGCAGATTATGAAACTCTGCGAGGTTGTGAGGTTGTTTTTGTATGCACACCGATGAATAAGACACCGGAGGTTTTATCGAAGCTCAATGAGATTCTTGATTCAGATACGATTGTAACTGACGTTTGCAGCTTAAAAGAGTTTGTGTCAAAGAATACATATAAGTTCAAATTTATACCTTCGCATCCGATGGCAGGGACAGAGAAAAGCGGCTGGGAAAATTCTTTTCCGGAGCTTTTTCAGGGTGCTGTGTGGGCGGTCACTCCAAAAAAAGATACGGAATTAAAGGATTTCGAAACACTAAAAAAAGTCATATCGGATTTGGGGGCAGAAACTCTTGTTACAACTCCGCATGAACACGACAGAGCTGTTGCACTGATTTCTCATGCTCCAATGCTTGTTGCACAGGCTTTATGTAAAAATATCGAGAACAATGAACTTGCTCAAAGGCTAGCCTCATCAGGCTTTAGAGACACTACAAGGCTTGCTCTTTCCAATATTGAGATGGCAAATGATATGGTTGTTATGAATGAGAACAATATCAAAGATGTAGTAGCACTTTTAAATAAAAATATTGATGAGCTTATGAGCAGTGATTACAAAAATAAAGCTCAGAATATAAAAGACTTTAGAGAATCCCTCTATTGTTCTAAGCCTGCAAAGTAGTCCTTGTTGGCATCCAGTGTGTCTTTGCTTGCTACAATGGAATAAATCGGAGGATTTTTAAAGACTTTATCCGCAAAAAGCAGAA
>CALUSZ010000087.1 GCA_944323495.1 Candidatus Gastranaerophilales bacterium | reverse complement strand
GAGCAGCAACTCTCTGAACCTTTGGAGGTGCATTTCTCAACAGCTCAACTGCTTTGAGCATCATTGGGTCATTATCATACCAACGATTGCCTTTACCTTGATATGTATTTATAATTTCATAAACATGCTCAATAACTTCCCCCGCAACCTGTTCCTGAAGCTGAAGCATAAATTCTGCCGCCTCTGTTTTGGTCTCATCAGGAGAAAGCCTCAAAAGCTCTAAGGCTTCTTTTAAAATCGGATCTCTGTCATACCAGCGTTTATTAATCATTATTCCCTCACATTCTTTTTTTATTGTAGTATAAATAAAAGGGAATGTAAAAGAGGTATTGAATTATGAAAATTTTACTTATCAATGGTGCAAACCTAAATATGCTTGGAGAAAGAGAGCCTGAAAAATACGGACATACGACTCTTAAAGATATCGAAGAAAATGTTATATCTAAAGGTAAAGAATTAGGTGCTGAGGTCGAAGTATGGCAAAGCAATCACGAAGGCGATATCGTAGATAAAATTCAGGCAATGAAAAAAGAAGGTTTTGACGGACTTCTTATAAATGCAGGCGGATATACCCATACAAGTGTTGTAATAAGAGATGCCATAGCCTCTACCTGTCTGCCGGCTGTTGAAATACATATGACAAATATCCACGCACGCGAAGAATTTAGACACACTTCTCTTATTTCCGGAGTATGCATCGGACAAGTCCTAGGGTTTAAGGAACTAAGTTATACACTTGCGCTTGAAGGATTAGTGAATTATTTAAAATAAAAAACTTTCCTTTTTAAGGAAAGTCTTTAAAAATCTCTCTCACTCTCTCGTGTTTCTAACTTTTGTTAATGTCTTATGTATATATAAAAACTATAAAAAAGTTCAGATTTCACAAGAGAGTATATTTGTTACATAACTTAATATTTTATACACTGTATTTTTTAATTACATCATCTGCTTTCAAATTAGACTTAACCTCTCCGCCAACAAGCTTTCTGAACTTACGTCCAAGTTCGCCTAATTCCATTATTGCATTAAAAGAAGCCTTTTCCGGAGTTTCAGCACCGAGGTTCTGAACAGCTCTTTTACCCATATTAAAGTTTGAATACACTCCGCCCGGAACGGTTCCATGGATTAAAAGTATGTCACCGGCATTAGAATTGTTTATTTTATTCAATGCTGTATCAAGCTCCTGAAGCTGTTTTGTATCTTTTGCATACTTTACAACTTCCTGAAAAGCTTTGTTGTTAATAAATTTTGCTGAAAATGCCGGTTGATTCTGATTTGTAGAAATATTCATATTGTACTCCTTTCGATAGTTTTAACATGTTAAAAACCGAAAAAAAATTTTTTGCTAACAAAAAAGGGGCGGATTTTAAAAATCCGCCCCTTTTTTATATTAGATTGTTAATTACTCTTTCAAGAATGTTTCATAATTCCTTGCAAGCAGATGTGTTCTAACCTGATTAATCAAGTCCAGAGCAACACCGACCATGATGATTAGAGATGTTGCACCAATCCCTTGAAGCGTCGTTATTCTTGTAATATAACTTGCAAACGCCGGTACAAGTGCGATTATACCTAACCCCATTGCACCGATAAATGTAGTTTTTGTTAATATTTTATCGAGTGCTTCTGCTGTCGGTCTTCCGGGTTTTACACCTGGTATTGATGAACCGTATTTTTTCAGGTTATCAGCAATTTCTTTTGGCTGCATATTCGGCATAATTGAAGCGTAGAAGAAAGTCAGAGCAACAATCATAACGAAATATATTGCATAATACGTAATTCCGCTCGGATTAAAGACTTTATTAAGCATAAGAACCAGGTCCTGAACCCACCCGGCAGGAAGATTTGCTTGTCCTACAAGGCTCAATATAGTTGAAGGGAAAAGAAGTATTGCAACCGCAAAGATAATAGGCATAACCCCGCCCGGATTAAGCTTAAACGGAATAAACGTATTTACCCCGCCATAGACCTTATTTCCGACCTGTCTTTTCGGGTTAACAATAATAACCTTTCTAATTGCTTCCTGCATAATTACAATGAAAACCATAGTAACAAAGAATATTGCAAGAAGTAATATCAGCCCCCACATAAGAGCAGAATCATTGGATACCATCTGTGCTGTTCTTGAAGAATACAGAGGAATCCCGGATAAAATACCTACAAAGATAATCAGAGAACCGCCGTTTCCGATACCTTTTTCGGTAATCAATTCAGACATCCACATAACAAGCACAGAGCCTGCCGTCAGAGTAAGCACAGAGGAGATATAAAACATCGTATGATTTACTCCCGCTGTAATCGCATTTGTATGAGCCATAAATCCCATAAAAATTATTGCCTGAAATGCTGCAAGCACAACTGTAAATATTCTTGTATATTGAGAAAGCTTTCTTCTGCCGGCTTCACCGTCTTCTTTTTGTAATTTTTCAAGCGCCGGAATAATTACAGCCATCAATTGCATAATAATTGAAGATGTAATATAAGGCCCGATACCCAGAGCAAATATTGAAACTTTACCCAGAGCACCGCCTGAAAACAAATCCAAAAATCCAAGAATATTATTTTGGCTTGCTAAGTTTGAAAAATATTCGTTATTTATACCGAATAACGGCAAATGAATCCCGAAGCGGAAAAGAACAAGCATTCCGAAAGTAAAAATAAGTTTTTCTTTCAGGCCTGATGCGTTCCACATTGACATTAAATCTGCCGTTGTAGGCATTCTCATGCCGCCTGTATGTCCGCCTGCCATTATACTAATTCAACCTTTCCGCCTGCTGCTTCAATTTTTTCTTTTGCTGAAGGTGTTACATAGTTAGCTTTAACTGTGATAGCTTTCTTGATTTCACCGCCGCCTAAAATTCTTAAGCCGTCGCAAGAAGGGTGAGCCTTCTTAATTTCTTTCAATGAAGCTAAAGAAATTTCAGTAATTTCTAATTCAGCCAATCTGCCAACATTAACTTGTGCATAATTGCGCTGATTAATAATCTGGAATCCTTTCAATTTAGGAAGTCTTCTGTAAGCCGGCATTTGTCCGCCTTCGAAACCTCTTTTAGAAGTTCTTCCGGATCTTTGGCCTTCACCGTTATGACCGCGGCAAGATGTTTTACCGTGTCCTGAAGAACGGCCTCTGCCAACTCTTTTTGATTTGCCTGTAGCACCTTCTGCAGGTCTTAAATCTTCTAGTGTTATATTTGTCATTTTTTATTTACCTCTACTATATTTTTATTTGTAAACTCGTGACCCGTGAGTCATTTGAATAATCCTATTCAACTACTTCAACAAGATGAGAAATCTTGTTAACCATACCCATAATTGTAGCGCTGTTATTGTGTTCTACAACCTGATTGGTTTTCTTTAAACCTAATGCTTGAGCAACTTTTCTTTGTGCTTCAGAGCAGCCGATTAAACTTCTTACAAGTTTAACTTTTATTTGTTTTGTTTTTTCTGCCATAATTATTCTTTTCCTTATTATTTCATCTAAAACTTTAATTTTAAATAGCCGATTAGTTTAATAATTCAGCCATTGTCAAACCGCGTTTTTTAGCTACTTCGTTGAACGGTCTTAATGCTTTAAGAGCTTCTAAAGTAGCATTTGCAGCATTAAGCGGAGATTTTGAACCTAAAGATTTTGAAAGAATATTTTCAATACCTGCAAGTTCAAGCACTGAACGAACTGCACCGCCAGCGATAATACCTGTACCTTGAGAAGCCGGTCTTAACATTACCGCACCTGCACCTGAACGTCCTGTAATCGGGTGAGGAATTGTTGTTTTGAAAATAGGTACTGTAATAAGATTTTTTCTTCCGTCTGCTATTGCTTTTTGGATAGCAATAATAACTTCAGAAGCCTTAGCACAGCCTACGCCTACCTGACCCTTTTGGTTTCCTACAATAACGATTGCACGGAAGCTTAACTTTTTACCGCCCTTAACAACTTTTGTTACACGGCGGATTTGAACAACCTGTTCTTTCCATTCTGATTCAGGTTTAACTTCCTGAGTTTCTACTTTTTTCTTTCTGCTGCGTTGTTTTTTTGCAGGTAACTGTTCTACAACTTCTTCAGAAATTTCTGCTGTTTCAACAACTGCTTCTTCTGTTTCAGCAACTTCAGCTTCCACTGCTTCATTTACGCTTTCAATTTTTTCTTCTGTCATGTTATACCTTTCTTATTTCTGTAAGTGTATTACTATTCTATAAAACATTTAAATAACCAAACTACAAAACACCTCTAAACAGGCATTTACGGTATATTCAAATGTGGGTTTACTTTCTGACAAAAAAATTTTAGCCCAAACATTCTACAAATACAAGGGGGTAAATGTTTATAACACGGTTTGTGTTACAAAACTTAACCTAAAAATTTATGGAAATAATATGCATACACAACTCCAAATATTGCACCGACAAAAACCTGAAGAGGAGTGTGTCCGAGAAGCTCCTTCAATCGTCCTCCGGCTTCCTGCAAATCCTGTTTATACAAATCCATTATAATTTTATTCAAGCAAGCAGCTTGTTTTCCGGCAGCACGTCTTACACCGGCTGCATCATACATGACTATAAAAGCATACCCGAGAGCAATGGCAAATTCTATTGAATCAAACCCTCTTATTAAACCTACAGAAGTCGATAATCCCATTACACCGGCTGAATGAGAGCTTGGCATGCCCCCTGTAGTTATCAAATGCCTCAAATCCAGGCTGCGTTTCATTATTATATGTAATATAAACTTCACTGTCTGTGCTAGTATAATTCCGGAGAATGCTACAAATATTACCTCATAACCCGTCCCGTAAATAGTTGAAAAATCCATTATTTGCTCCCGATTCTCTGTGATAATTTATCTAATATTTCCTTAAAAATATCCGACTTGTACTTGTCTATTATATCATAACATTCTTTAATCAAACATCTGAATTTATTTTCGGCTTCTTCCAGCCCATAAAGAGAGACATAAGTAAGCTTTCCGGAGTTTTTATCCTTTCCGGCAGTCTTGCCTAATTCTTCAAAAGAAGAAATCTCATCCATGATATCGTCATAGATTTGGAACGCTAAGCCAAATTTCTTTGCAAAATTATCGAACTCATCTATTACATTCTCCTGGGCATTCGCAATAATTGCTCCGATTCTTACGGCAAGCCTGAATAGTACCGCGGTTTTATTCAAATGTATAAAATCCAATGTCTCCTCCGGCGATTTAACCAATTTCCCGCCTTCTGATTCTATATCGACCACCTGACCGGCAATTAGCCCGTATGCTCCGGCAAATTTTGTGTATTCGTGAATAACTCTTAGAACCTGTTCTGAAGAAAGCCCTTTAGATTTTTCAATAATAAGCTGGGGTGCAAAAGTTAAAAGCGCATCTCCGGCAAGTACGGCATTAGCCTCACCAAAAACTTTATGGTTAGAAGGTTTTCCTCGCCTAAAATCATCATTATCCATACAGGGTAAATCATCATGGATTAAACTCTGGACGTGAAGCATCTCTATTGCGCAAGCTGCCGGTAAAACCTTATCTATATCAGCACCCAAAAGCCTTGCTGTTTCTATACACATAACCGGCCGAAGGCGTTTGCCCGGAAGCATTAGAGTATATTTCATAGCCTTAAAAATATCTTCGGGGTAATTTACAGGCATGTATTCATCTAATTTTTTATCAATTAAATCAATCAATTCTTTCATTTTCCACATCCTTATATATATTTTGTTTTAAAGTATTTCTAGCACTCTGTCGTTTTCGGGAGCTGATTTTTACTGCCATTTTATTATGTTTCTGTTTATGTGCAGATTCAGTCTTTAAACCCTGATATTTAACCCTCTCCTTATATTCCAGAGCTTCTGCTACAAATTCTTTATAACTCTGATACCTTGTATCATCAATCTTGTCAAGATTTGCCTTAACTGCACAGCCGGTTTCCTCAAGGTGAAGGCAATCCGGGAATTTGCAATCCTTTTTGTACTTTGAAATTTCATCAAATAATAAATCCACTTCATTCGGCATAAGAAAATCGAACTTTAAATTACTAAATCCGGGAGTATCAACAATTCTTGAAGTTTCATTTATACGGATAATTTCGGAATGCCTTGTTGTATGGACTCCGCGCTCTGTTTTTTCGCTAACCTTTTTTGTTCTTAAATTCAATTCAGGACAAACTGCATTAATAAGACTTGATTTCCCGACTCCGGAAGAGCCGCACAGCACAGAAGTTCTACCTTCTAAAAGTTCTTTAAAATCGTCAATCCCGTCTCCTTCAAGGGCTGATGTAAACACAATATCATACCCGAGCGGTTCATATATTGAAAAAACTTTTTCTATTATACTGTCATCGCTTGATAAATCATTTTTATTAAAACACAATACCGCTTCAAGGTCGTAATACTTAGCAAAAGATACATACCTGTTAAGCTGTGAAAAACTAAGTTCCGGCTCCTTTACCGCTGCTATAATGATTACTCTGTCAACATTTGCAACAGTAGGTCTTGGAATAAAATTCCTGCGCGGGAGAATTTTTTCAATAGCTCCAGCATTAAATTCCACATAATCTCCCACAAAAATCTTCTGCTTTTGCTTTTTCAGAACCTCTCTTATTTTGCATTCAAAAATACTGTTATTTGAATTAACATAATAAAAATCTGAATGAATTTTAAAAATCTGCCCCTGCACCATAAAAAAATTGTACCACAATAGTTTATAAGAGAAATTCTAAATTTTCCACATCGTCCTTTTGTAACATTTTGTAAAAAAGCACCCAAAATTCCTAAAGTTTTCTGAATTTATGACGTAAATATTAGAAAAGACGTAAGATAAAGGATAAAACATGGCTGGTAATATTGGCGAAGTAAATTACAATGACTTTTCTGCTCAAAAATATGAAACATGGCAAGCAACAGAAAAAAGTATCAACAGTTTGTTCCAGCGAAACGTTATTTCTGAAGGACAAAGAGATAAACTATTCCAAATGTATTTTAGCGGCGAAATTTCTTTTGGTAAAGACGGACTTACTGCAGAAGAAGCTCTAAATTTCACTCAAGAAACCTTTAGTGAAATTGAACAGAATTTATCAAGCAGCCAGCAGAATAAAACAAGAACTCCATACATTATTCAGCCAGGCGATACACCTGAAATTATTGCGGAAAAGCTGGGACTTACAGGAGCAGAGGCAAGAAATTTTGCAACAAAAATTAAGGCTCAAGCTATAAAAGACGGCATGTATTACAGATATGGTTTCAAAAGTGGTGATATGATTGCCATCCCCGGAGATTTTCAAGAACAAATTAACGCCATGATAGAAGATGGCAGCTACGCAACCAGCGCGCAGGACATAAACAGTACCTACCGGAAAATTAGAAAAGCTAAAGCTGCAAAAGCAAAAGCAAAATCAGCTCCACCCAAACAACAAACTAAAGTAAACCCTGGAGACGAAAATGCCGCAAATAAGCTTAAACAGGATGCGACAAATATTGTTACAGCGCTAAAAAAGAACGGGGCAAGTCCTAAAAATACAGTTTTAAATAATATCAACAGTAAAAATGTAACTTTTGTATTATCTATATACAATCAAAACACTGGAAGAAGCCTTGCTAAAGATTTAATTAATAATGGCGATAAGGGGCTAAGTATTATCAAAAATAAAATTTGCTGGCACCTTGCAAAACGGGCACAAGAGCTAAAACTTAATGGCATCTATTACGGCGATTATATGAATATCAAAGACGCCAATAAACTTTTAGACTGGATTAATAATGCTCAAGCCAAACTTTTTGAAGCAGAAAAAAGACAAAATCCGGCAATCAATAAAGTCTTAACCAATAAAAAATATATTCAAAAACAAAAAAATACCAAAGACATAAAAAATAACAGTAAAAAGTTAGCATCAGATTTATATAATCAGATAAGCGGTCTTTCAAATGCCGACAATACAAAGCTGCTGCTCAATCACATAACTACTGAAAATGCGGCATTTGTTGTATCTGAATATAAAAATCTGACTAAAAATTCTTTAGCTAAAGATATTGATGATGAGTACGGACTTGATATCAATGATGTAAAAATATATATCTGCAAAAAACTTGTTGCACAGGCAAAAAATATAGGTTTAACAGGAATATATTACGGCAATTATATGAAAATCAGTGATATTGATGAACTTGATAGATGGATAGATAAAACTGCACAAAAAATAAGATCTGCAATGGAGCTGAACAATAACAGTACCGCACAAACAACTAACCCAAAAGATTCCGTTAGAGAAACTTTAAGTAATCCTATATACAAACAAGCTGGAGTAAAAAGCCTTGTATATAGAAGAGATAAATCCGGCAAAATCATTGAAACTGTATACTACTATAATGATGGGAAGGTCGTAAAAGAATTTCAAGACCCTAAAAGAGGCAGGGTAAGAGAGCTTGTAAAACAAGGAAATACACAGAATTCAGAAAAGTTAAGAATTACAGAAGCTGTCCCAATACAGATTTCTCTGCCTTCTGATGCGAGCGAAAATGCCAAGGAGTTTGCAAAAGCATTAGAAGTTCATAAACAGGATTTAATGGCAAAACTCGGCCTGGACAATGATACATATAACAAGTTAGCAAAACTTGCAATGGCAATTGCCGAACAGGAAACTAATTTTGGGAATAACGGCGGTATGTACCGCAGCGGAAAATACGAAGCCGGCAGAGTTCTTCCGGATACACCATTGCATGACTGGTCATACGGACCGACACAAATAAAATTTGAAATGCAAAAACGTGATGAATGGATTGCAGATAAATTTAAAAAACTGGGACTGACAAAGGGAACACAATTATACGACATGGAAAATGCAGCTCTTGCTACAATGGTTGTTTTAGCACAAAATAATAGAATTATTAAGAATAATAGAAGTTATCAAAAAGGTATAGAAGCAGCTAGAGACAGCGTCGTAACTATCGACGGCTGGGAGATGAGAAACGGACATCTTGAAAAAACTTATAATACCAGACCATTCATAAATCAGGTAACAGATGAAGACGCACTTTGCTATTTCTGGAATGGCAGGGCTGCCTGCATTAAAGACGGTACTATGGAGCCGGAAGCACTTGAATATACAAGAAATATACATAAATATCTTGAAAAATACAATATTAAAGAAGATTCTGCAAAAAGAAACCAAGCTGTAAGGAAAAGTCAAGATAAAAGAATTATTCAAAATTTTAAACCAATGGACAACAATGGCCCTTTAGGTTCTATTGCTTTTATGCCCGGAATGTATGGCTATACGGATTTAAAAGACCAGAGCGATGAACTTGCTGTATTAAAAGAAAGTCTTAAGAAAAATAAAAAAATTGAACAAAACTCAAAACAACTATTAATTTTAGCCGTTCAGCACGGCGAAATAGGTTTTGAATTCGGATTGACAGCTCAAGAAGCAGATTCTCTTACACAAAAAGATGTTGACATGATTTTATCACATATATCAAAACTCAAAAATGTTATAAAATCAAAAGATTCCAGTATTAACTTTGCAGACGGAATTAATTCTTCAGAATCTGATAAGATGAAAAATAATTATGCACAAATTATAAAAGATGCTGAATTTTCATTTAAAAAAGAATACCTTGCGTCTAAATCTCCGCATGTGGCACTAGGCAATGTTCCGGAGAAAAACCTTTTAGCTTCTCCTATGGATAATGATATGACATATTCCAGAAAATCAGCTATTAGAAGAGGTTTTGCCGGTAATATCTATGATAAAATTCCTGACGAAGGAGTTAATACAACAAATACTTCCCAAGCCTCGTCTGTGCTGGCTAAATATGCTCAAAATACAGCAAAACAGATGAATACCAGCGGTTATTGTATGACCGGTTTTAGAGATGCTATTAGAAAAGCCGGCATTAATGATTCTGATTTAAAAGAAAGTAAACCAAGAGCAACAGTCGGATGGTTTGAAAGACATCCTGAAATGTTTGAAGAAGTTAAGTACATAAAATCCGGCAACAGTGCCCGCCAGATAAACAGCAGCGATTTACCAAATCTCCCGGCAGGCTATATTGTCGTCTGGATACCTGACAATAAATATAAAGCAGAAGAACCCGGACACATTTCTATTACAAACGGAAATGGACAGGCATATGCTGACGAAACAGATAACCTCGACTGGGGTGTATATCACGGCAGAAAGAATACAGGCAAAGGTGAACACGGTACTTTTAGGGTTTTCAGGCTTACTGATAAATGGAAAGTTGAAAACGGTAAACTTAAATTTTGTAAATAATTTATATCCTTTTCCAAAAAATAGTGTATAATAGATATAGAGATTATTTTAAGGAGAAGGTAAATGTCAATTATTGAAGGTTTATTAACTGTCACAAACGAAAAATTTTGTATAATTGTATCACGTTTTAATGAATTCATTAGTTCAAAACTATTATCGGGAGCGCTGGATGAATTAAAACGCCACGGAGTTAAAGAAGAAAATATAGATGTAGTATGGTGCCCCGGAGCATTTGAAATTCCAGTTATAGCAAAAAAATGTGCTAAGTCAGGAAAATATAATGCGGTAATAGCACTTGGTGCTGTTATTAAAGGTTCAACTTCTCATTATGATTATGTTTGTGCAGAAGTTTCAAAAGGCATTGCAGCAGTAAGCTTAGAAACAGAAATTCCTGTAATTTTTGGAGTTTTAACAACAGATAATATTGAACAAGCCATAGAAAGAGCCGGAACAAAAGCCGGTAATAAAGGTTCTGACGCTGCTAAATCTGCAATCGAAATGGCTAATTTATTAAATAAAATTTAATTTAAAATAATTTAAAAAAGTGTGTGATAATAGAAAAGGAGTGTGTGCGATGAGTGAAATTATTACAGAGTACAGGAACGAAAACACAAAAAATATCGATTTATTATCAACAATCGATATCGTAAGAAAAATTAATGAGGAAGATAAACTTGTCGCACTTGCAATAGAAGATGAGCTTCCAAATATTGCAAAAGCTATCGATATGATTGCAAAACAGTTTCTGGTAGGTGGAAAACTGTACTATTTCGGTGCTGGAACTTCCGGAAGAATAGGAATTTTAGATGCTTCAGAGTGTCCACCGACATTTGGAGTTCCTTCAGATATGGTAACCGGAATTATTGCCGGAGGTGATAAAGCAATAAGAAACGCCGCAGAAGGTGCTGAAGATAATTATGATGAGGGCGTAAAAGATGCACAATGCCTTACGGATCAGGATGTTTGTGTTGTAATCTCAGCAAGCGGGAATCCAAAATACTTGTTAGGAGTTCTAAATCAAGCGGATAAAGTAAATTGCAGAACAATTGCACTCACCTGTAATCACGATGCAATGATTTTAGAAGAAGCTGGACTCGGAATTTGCGTAGAAGTAGGCCCGGAAGTTATTGCAGGATCAAGCCGAATGAAAGCAGGTTCTGTTCAAAAAATGGTACTTAATATGCTCTCAACCGGTGCTATGATTAAAATCGGCAAAACTTATGAGAATTTTATGATAGATTTAATGCCGACAAATGAAAAACTAAAAGACAGAGCAATAAGAATTGTATCAGAAATTGCCGGTGTCAATAATTCAAAAGCATTACAAACTCTTTTGGAATGTGATTGGAGCGTTAAAACCGCAATAATTATGCTTATGTGTAAATTTGACAGAACGCAGGCAGAAGACGCTTTGAGACGTAATTGCGGCGTACTAAGAAGAACCCTTAACAGTTTTTCTAAGCTTTAAAATACTCTTCAACAGATTGAGCCATAATATCAGAATAGCTGTTCATAAGAGATGGATTGCTCATTCTTTCTCTGCCCTTTGGAGAAATCATAAATGCAACTTCCCATAATACGGAAGGAATTTTTTGTGAGGATTCGGCGGTCCTTACTACGGCATAGTTAGCCTCCATTGATTGAGCATAATCCTGAACTCTTTTATCATCATCTTGTTTAATCATAAATTTATCTTTATCATTAATTTTTTCGTGCTTAGGAATCCAGCTGTCAAAGTTCTTTTCCATTAAACCTGAAAGTTTTTTGCTTTTATTATTTACAGAGCTCTTTTTATCATAAGTGTAAATTTGAGTTCTATCCTGAGTATTTTTAGCACATGAATTTACATGAACAGAGATAAACATATCTGCCTTGTTTTCAGCTTTAGGAATTTCTCTTGTAACAACGTTAACATGTCCCTGCAAAAAGATTACCTTTGCTCCTTTTGCGCATAACCTGTCTTTTAATCTCATTGCATTATCATAATTTATAAGCCATTCATCTTCGACTTTGCCGATACCTAATGCCCCGCAATCTGTCCCGGCCTGTGAATAACCGTGACCGGCATTAACTATAATTGTTTTTCCAGATAAACGGCCTTGCTTTGTAGGATTAAATACTTGTCTTGTTGCCATAACCTGACCGTTAATTTTTCTTTTCTTCTGAAGCAGCGGGCGTTTTGATAAGTCAGCTGTTCCACGCATATCAATAACTTCTTTTGTAGTATTAGTTTTTGAATCAAAACAAACCTTTTTCTTATCAGAAGCTATTGCAAAGTCTGAATCATTATAAACAATTTTTATTTTTTGATTTGGCATAATTGTATCAGATGTAAGTCCATTTATCTTTTTTAAATCATCAATACTTACACCAACAAGTTTTGAAATCTTAGATAGCGTGTCTTTGGGTTTTACATTATATATAAATCCGGGGATTTCAAGCATTTGTCCGGCTTTTATAATATTAACATCTTCAATATTATTCAAATCTTTTAAAATTTCTACAGTAAGACCAAATTTCTTGGCAATTTGATATAGATTATCACCTTTTTGAACCTTATAACCAAGTTTCTGAATTTTCAAAATCTGCCCTTCTTTAATATTATTCTTATCTTCTATATTATTATCATTGCAGAGAATTTCTTCTGATGTACCATAAGTTCTAGAAAGATTCCACAAATTATCACCTTTTTTTACTTTATAATCCAGTGTAATTACCTGAAATTCACCATCTTGAACAATTTTTCCATCTTTAAGCAGTTTTTCAAAAGGCGTCTTAGTCTCATCTGCTAAAGATGCGTCTTTTTGTTCTTTGTTTCTTCCAAACAAATTACGGAAAAAATCACCAATTTTACCAAAAAATTGTTTTATCTTATTCCAGACTCTTTTAAAGAACCCTGGCTTTTCAACTTCTTGTTCTTTTTGAGGAGCTGATTTATTCTCGTCAGAAACATTTCTTTCATTATTTGTTACATTCCGAACAGAATCGGCTGATACCAATCCCTTAAGATAAGGCACCTTAACTTCCTGCCCTATTTTTATTTCCGTTGAATTTTCATTTATAGCTAAAAATTCCTTGTAAAAATCCTGGAAACTTACCTCCGGCTTCCCTAAAGACTTATACAATGCTTGAGCAACTGCCCATATACCTTTTCCTTTAAAGCTTTCATCTATTTTTACCTTAAAAGATTCGGCAGAAACGGCCGGAGCAGAAATTTTTCCATACTTATACTGCTCATATATTTTATTTAATTCATTTAATGAAACCTTTTCTTTTTCATGGCATCTTAAGGCTTTTTCATAAATTTTATCAATTTCCTTTTTTGCTTCATCCAGCTCTTTCCCGCTCAAATCTCTGGAAGCCAATATTGCCCTGTTTAAGCTTCTTTTATATAATCCTGGATCTTCTTTCTTATCTGCTCCTGTTTTTCCTGAATATACAAAAATAAGATTTGATATAATTTTAGAATAATCCTTTGTTCTAACAGCATCAATTAAAACATTATTCTGGCTTATAGCTCCAAGTCCCTTATTATAACAAAGATCAATAAGCCCTTCTTTTATTGAAGCCGGCAGGTTCTCAAAAGTATTCTTTCCAGCCTTTTTATTTAACAGGTTTCTAACTTCATTTGTGTAACTTTTTAGTTTCTTACATAAATTTTCATAAGCCTTTTCCTGTGTCATATATTTATTAGTCAACTCCCCAAAACCGCAGGTTGAAGTTCCAAACTTATCTTTGTAAGGAGTAGTATAAGCTTCATAATAATAATTCCTATCACCCTCATAATATCGCATCAAATCAATTAAATGAGTTTGCGCTTTTTTAATCGCCGTATTGTCATCTTTAAGAATTGAAGGTGTATAACTTTTTATCCCCATACTTTTAACAGCATCAAATAAAATACTTCTTGTATTTTCACTCCAAAGCTGTTTTGTAACAATACTATCAGCCGGAGCTTGCAGCTCATAATCAAATACTGCTAACTCTTTAACCTGTGTAATAGTATTTGTTGCTTGATTATTATTGATTTCACGTACTCTATCAACAGTTATTGTCATACTCTTTAATATCCCTTAATTATAAAAAGTTTTTTTCATGAAAAAAATTGCTCCATTTTTACAAATATTTACAAATTATTAGTGTATAATGTATCTTGAGAAGTAAATAAGGAAAAATAAATGAAATTAACTGTACTGGGCCCGGGCTGCTGGGGATTAACGTTAGCTTGGCTTTTAAATGATAATTTTGAAGATATAACTATATGGGGAAGAGAGTGTGATTTAAATGATGATTTAATCATTAATAAACATTGTTCCAAGCCCTTGGAAGTACAGCTAGATAAAAAGGTTGAATTCACTTCTGATATAAAATCAGCTATAGAAGGAGCTGATATAATACTTTCTGTAGTAGCAACCTCAGGCGTCAGAAGCGTATGCGAACAGTTAAAAGCTGCCGGAATAAAACCAGAGCAACCGCTTGTCAATGCATCAAAGGGGCTGGAATTAAATACACTAATGAGAATGTCAGAAGTAATAAAAGATGTTCTTCCGAATCAAAAAGTTGTCATCTTATCAGGCCCGACTCTTGCAAAAGAAGTTTTACTCGGCAAACCAACTGCAGCATCTGTAGCTTGTGAGGATATTGAAACTGCAGAATTTGTACAAAAAGCCTGCAACGTACCGGGCAGGTTCAGATTATATACAAATTCTGACGTAATAGGTGTAGAACTTGGAGGAAGCTTAAAGAATGTCATAGCAATCGCATCCGGTTTTGCACATGCTATGGATTTAGGTGACAATTGCATGGGTACACTTTTAACGCGCGGTATGGCAGAGATTGTAAGACTTTCTGTTAAACTCGGGGCAAACCCTTCAACATTATACGGTCTATCAGGAATGGGAGATTTAATTGCAACCTGCTCAAGCCCTATGTCCAGAAATTATACGGTAGGCGCCATGCTCGGGAAGGGTAAGAAAATTGATGACATCTTAAAAGAACTCGGCTCTGTTGCAGAAGGAGTTAAAACATCAAAAGCTGTATGCGACCTTGCTCAAAAACTAAATGTAGAAGTACCGGTTTCAAGTGCTATATATGAAGCTGTTTATACCGATATTACACCGGAAGAAGTTTTGTCAAAACTTATGAACCGCAAATTAAAGAAGGAAGAAAGCTATGATTAAATATGGCGTAAAATATTTAAAAAATACTTTCGTTCCTCTAAAATGTCCGGACAATGTTAACTTAGATGACGGTCAGCTGATTATTGCCAGAACTGAAAAAGGGGAAGAGGTCTTAAAAGCATTTTTATTATGTAAATGTATCTCAAAGCGCTTTGAAGATTCTGATAAAACTCCGGAACCGTTTGAATTTGTGCGTATTATGACCCAGGAAGATATGATGATTTATGAAGAGCTGAAAAAAGAAGAAGTTACTTCGTTTTTCAAATGTAAAGACTTGGTCAAAAAACATAACCTGAATATGAATCTAGTTCAATGCAGAATAACTTTTGACAGAAGAAAGATATCTTTTTATTATACGGCTCCTGAACGTGTAGACTTTAGGGAACTATTAAAAGATTTAACTCAGGTATTTAAACGTATGCGAATAGATTTACGCCATATTGGTGTACGCGATGAATCATCAATAATGGACGGCTGCGGCATTTGCGGAAAACCATTCTGCTGTTCCAGCTACTTAAGAAAGTTTGAGTCTATAAACGTAAAATTAGCCAAAGATCAAGGTATGCCAATAGCTCCGTCTAAAATATCAGGAACCTGCGGTCGGCTTTTATGCTGCCTAACTTATGAATACTCAAACTATATAGAAGCAGCAAAAGGCATGCCTCCGGTAGGATCAACTGTCATGACACCAATTGGACTAGGAAAAGTTTGTTTTATACAATTTCTTAACAATTCAGTTGCAGTAAAATTTGAAGATGGTAAAATAAAAGAGTTCGATAAATCAGAAATTGAAATGGTAGATGCTGATGTTAATGTCGACATAGAAATAACTAATATCAACAACTATTCAACAGATGAAAAAATCGATGCCAAACAGCTCAAACAGCTGGAAGATGATAGAAATAGTTCAACAGGAAATGTGTAAAGGTTTAAAATAATGAATATTCAATCAATAAATACAGATACCCGTCAACCCAATTTTCAACGGCTTATAATTCAAAAAGGAAGTTTTAAGGCACTAAAACAATCAAAATACTTCCCGCAAAATAAAAACTATCCGCTATATAATAACAATATGCAGAATTTTTACAAGCAGCTGATACAACTAAAACAACGAGCCCAGAAAAATGATTTATACAATGTCATATTAAAGCCAGACAGAGATATAGATGGAAAACACGGTTTTGTTGTTATAGAAAACAATGAAGGACGTGAACAAGATGGCTTTAAACAATCATTTAATGAGCTTTTGCGAATACAAGAATATGAACCCAAAAGGTATTATACAGAAGAAGACCTTCCCAACCCTATATTACGCTGGTACAAGAACAAGCAAATCAGCTGGAATAATAAAAAAATCATAAACCATAAAATGGACTTTAATGATTTTTTAAATATTGTGTATAAACGTATAGAAAGTATTGTAAATAACGCAGAATACCTTACAGATTTGCGCAAATTAAAAGAAGGGAGCTAAAATGTTGGAAAGAATTGAAAAATTACAGGTTATTTCATTAGGTCTATTAATCTCTATAGCCCTAGTAATGTCAACCCAAATGATTTCATCAACAGTATCCAAAAATGAAATTTCAGTTACCGGCTCTGCCTATGAAATCGTAAAATCAGATTCAGGCACACTAAACTTTGATATAGTCATCAAACGTCCGAATAAACAAACAGCATATGGCGCATTGCAATCTCAGATTAAAATAGTAGAAGATTATCTGGCGTCAAAACAAATAAAAAATATTGAAAGAAAAACAATTAACGGATATTATACATATAAACGAGATCCCAAAACCGGAGCTTATACAGATATTCAAGATTCTTATAATCTATATCAGCCAATGAAAATAAGCTCTGATAATGTAGAAGTTATTAAAGAAATATCAAATGATATAACAGGACTTATTAATAAAGGGGTCGATATCAATGTAAACCCTGCATCATATGACTATTCAAAACTTCCTGAACTTAAGGTTACATTGCTGGAAAAAGCTTCACAAGATGCTAAAAACAGAGCTGCTTCAATGTTAAAACCAAGCGGAAATTCAGTTGGAAAAATCCAATCTGTAAGAATGGGTGTTTATCAGATAACTCCTGTAGATTCAACAAATGTGTCTGATATGGGAATAAATGATACAACCTCTATTGATAAAAAAGTTACGGCTGTAGCTAATGTCTCTTTTAAGATTAAATAATATATCTTGTATTGCATAATTATATAAAGAGTGTTATTATATAGATATCACAAATTAGAAGAGGATATTATTATGGATGTAAGTTCAGTAGGATACGGAAGTGCATTAACCCCGGAAGTACAAGGACAATATGTATCTAAGCTTATGAGCATGTCACAGCAGACAAGCTATATTGCCGGCTCATTAATACAGGATACAGTAGAAATCTCGGCAGAAGCACTTGCAAAAT
>CALUSZ010000086.1 GCA_944323495.1 Candidatus Gastranaerophilales bacterium | reverse complement strand
CTGTTCTTTTTGCTGTTTCTACGATTTTTTCAGCTGATACGTCAACTAATTTGTGTTCGTATGATCTCAAACAAACTCTAATTCTTTGTCTTTTAGCTGTTGTCATTTTTAATTCCTTTATTTTTGTGTTTTTACTAAATTTCCGTTAAAACCGTAAGCTTTGCTAATCCTTCAAGCCAGAAGTCTTACTTTCAGCTTTTTCCGGCACACGGTGCTATTACTTCGACTATAGCACCTCAATCATATTTCAAACAAAAATCACTGTCAACAGCGGTTTTATATTTATTTAAAGAATTTACAAAAATTTACACTTTGTAAATAAAAATGCTTGATTAAAAATTTTTAGCAATCTAAAATATTATTGGTCGAAAGAAATAAATCAAGTTTGGAATCTTGATAATAAAGAAAGAAGGTTAAAAATGAAAGATGGTATCCATCCAGATTATAAAAAGACTGTTATCAAATGTGTTTGCGGTAACGAAATCGAAACAGGTTCTGTTGTAGACGATATCACAGTTGAAATCTGCTCTAACTGCCACCCGTTCTACACAGGTCAACAAAAAATTCTTGACTCTGAAGGACGTGTTGAAAGATTCAAAAAACGTTACGGAAACAAGTAATGGTTTGGTTAAGATTTTACAACATAAAGAAGCCTTAAGGGCTTCTTTTTTGTTGACAATTAGTTAAATATCAATGTAAAATTTACATATGGCAATTGTCTATTTATCATTAGGTTCAAATATTGGCGATAGAGTCGGGTATTTACAGCAAGCGACACAGCTTCTTAAAGCAGTACCCGAGATTAGTGTTGTATCAACGTCCTCTTTTTACGAATCAGAGCCGTGGAAAATGAATTCAGAGAACTGGTTTGTAAATGCTGTGGTACAAATCACCACTTCGCTTTCTCCTGAAGAACTGCTAAGCGAATGTTTGAGAATTGAATCGCAGCTCGGAAGAAAAAGAGAAGGGGATAAAGAATATCATGACAGAACCATTGATATAGATATTTTGTTTTATGATGATTTAATTCTGCATACGGACAAACTAACAATTCCGCACCCGCATTTTCATAAAAGAGCGTTTGTTATGGTTCCGATGCTGGAAATTGCACAAGATTTTGTCCACCCGCTTTTCAAAAAAACGGTTATGCAATTGTATGAAGAATTAGAAAATCCGGAAATGGTTTTATTGTATGGAACAAGAATATAAAAGTACGGCAATAATCGGAGCCGGAGCTTCAGGGTGTATGTGTGCATACTTTCTGCTAAAGGCGGGAGTTGATGTAACTATTTTTGATTTTGCCTCTCCTTTAAGAACATTACTGCCGACAGGCGGAGGACGTTGTAATTTAGCCCATGCTGAATATGATTTCAAAGAGCTTGCAAAAAACTATCCCAGAGGTGAAAAATTTTTATATTCTGTTTTTTCAAAATTTTCTACTGGAGACACTATTAGTGTTTTTGAAGAAATGGGAATAAAAACTTATACACAGGAAAACGGAAGAATTTTTCCGGAATCTAATAGCGCAAAAGAGGTTAGGGAGAAGTTTTTAGAAAAAATCAGAGGTGCTCAATTTATTAAAGAAAAAGTTGTTGAGATTGAACCGGTACAAGGCGGGTTTAAGCTGAAGAGTATAACACGAGATGGAAGAGGAGCGCAGTATTTCTTTGAAAAAGTTATTATTGCAATCGGCGGTCACTCTTCTTTTAGCTTACTTAAAAATCTCGATATTGATATTATAGAGCCTAAGCCGTCATTAGTCGGGTTAAATACAGATATTAAAATGCCGTCCGGAATTGTCCTAAAGAATGTCTTATCTAAGGATTTGAACATAGAAGGAGATATTCTTTTCACACACTTTGGGATATCGGGGCCGTTAATTTATACCATTTCATCAATAAAAGCAAGAGATGATTTTCCATATAAACTAACATTTGACCTCTACCCAAAAGAGTTTAATTTGCAAGAGCTCTTAAACATTTACCCCCATAAGGATATGAAAAATATTCTTTCCGAAATCTTTCCGCAAAATTTTGCCAAAGCGATTTTAGGAGATTTAAGCGATATAAAAGCACATAAAATAAACGGAAAAACCCGCGATTTTATTTTAGATAAGATTCATAACTTCCGGCTAAATGTAGCTGGAACAAATAAGGGTGAAGAAACTGTAACAGCAGGCGGAGTTGATTTAGATGGAATTAACCCCAAAACAATGGGGTCAAAAAAGTATCCTAACTTATTTTTTACAGGCGAGTGCTTAAATATAGACGGTTTTTGCGGTGGATTTAATTTGCAGAACGCGTGGTCTACAGCCTTTGTCGCCGCTCAAAGCATTTTATCTGACAAGTAATATATACCACGGAAAATTGTCTGTATTTTCACCAAAGTGTGAGAATTGAAGCATGCCCTTTTTCTTTACATTAATAAATCCTGATAATGGATATAATTCGTATTTCGCATTACCTGATGTAAAAGAATAATGGTAAAAATTCCTATCTGTATCATTCAATAAAATTATTTTAAAATTAAACCCTTTTTTCTTTATTTTCAAGGAATTAGTATTAGGGCTGAATTCAGAAATTTTAACTATCGTATAATCCGGAAATAAAACCTGTACCTCTTCAGGCGTTAGTTCTCTCGGCACAAGCTTACCTTCCATAAAAATAAAATCATAGAATTTTAAATCCTGATTAGAATATCCAATCAAATCACCCTTATAAATAAATTCATACTGGCAGCCGGTATTAAAAGCAAAAGAGCCGTCCGGGCGGTAAAATTCAGAATAACTTCCGGTTCCAGACGAAATAAATTTTATAAAATAATCATTATCTTTTCTTGTAACATTATCTGACCATACATCGTCAACATATTTTATTTTGCCTTCTTCTTTTATATTTTTATAAGGAATATTTGCAAGCTCCTCCGCGCTGACTGATAACATCAAACAAAATGCAAATATTATAGATACTATCTTTTTCATTCAAATCTCTCCTAACTGGATTAGATTATAACTAAAAACAGCTACAACTTCAACTTTTTGAAGGAGGAAGATACAAATAAATATCTATATAATACAAATATGAGTTTAGTATCAAATCTTATAGGCGGAATAGGTGTTAATCCAAACGGAGGAATCAGCGGTATTACTCAGCAGTTTGACTTGAGCGATACAACGTTTTCAGAACTTTTAGAAAAACAGCTTGATACAAAAGATTCTGAAAAAACTAATTCTATCCTCTCAGGCTCATTTGGTATCCCGGCCGGTATGGAAATTGACGGCATGGACGGAGTCGAATTTACGGAAAAAGCATTCGATCAGGCGGAAGCTCTGGGCGCCAAAACTGATTCTGAAAATGAAGATAATCAGAACAATAACATTTTTGATACCAACAACGATGGTGAAGTGACAACCTCAGAGATGCTTACATTCTTTACATCTCTTTTAGATAACGGCTCTACAGGGCAGGAAGCACGCTCTGAATTATTTGATTTTGCAAGAAAACAAGCTACGGATTTTTATAACAAATATTCTAAAAGCGCTGTAAACAACCTGAATGAATTTGTAGATGATATAAAAGAAAAGATTAGCTAAAAATTTTTATCTCATTTTCCTCTGTTTGTTTTATAATAAAGTTATTGGAATTTAAATAGCTTTATTTTTGATTAATAAGGAGGTCAAATGGGCAAAATTGAAATTACGCACGAAATCGAAGAAAAGTGCTGTGTACACCGCGGGGTAA
>CALUSZ010000085.1 GCA_944323495.1 Candidatus Gastranaerophilales bacterium | reverse complement strand
TATTCAGAACAAAAGGGTTAAGAATGGAAATTAAAAACAGAGATTTATATTATGTTGGCGGAGTTGTACGTGATGAACTCCTTGGAATTGAGAGCTTAGATGTTGATTATTGCTATGAAGGAGACGCAATAAAATTCGCAAAAAGGCTCTTCGGGAGGAATATGCTTGCATATATAAAGGAAAATCCAGCGTTTGGTACAGTAAATATTTCTTTTGAGGAAGGCGATGAAGTTGATATAGCTTCTACCAGGGAAGAAAAGTATCCAAAATCTGGACATTTGCCTGTAGTATATAATATCGGCTGTTCTTTGAAAGATGATTTAAAAAGACGGGATTTTACCATTAATGCAATGGCCAAGAGAACAACAAACAAGGATAAGATTATAGATTATTTTGGCGGGAAGCAGGATTTAAAAGACAAACTTCTAAGAGTTTTGCATAAAGATAGTTTTATTGATGATCCTACCCGTATCATAAGGGGGCTGAAGTTTGCGGTAAGATTTGGATTTGAGCTGGAAAGTGAAACTAAAAAGCTGCAGGATGAGTATTTAGATAATATTAATTATGATATCAGCTGGCATCGGCTCAAAAAGGAGCTTATTGAAACTTTTAGTCTCAATAAACAAAAGGCCTATGATTTGTTTATATCACAGGGGATATATAAATTATTGGGACCAAACCAGAAAATTCCTAAAAATAATGCTTCTATAGAGCAATTGGTTTCAAAATATCCGAGTAAGTACTCCTGGTTAGTATATTTAAGCGGCTTTGACTTATCTAATTTAGAGCTTACAAAACAGGAACGTAAGATTTTGGATTGGGCGGAACGGTTAAAAACTGAAAAACCAAATAATAATACGCCTTTTGAGAGTTTGTTAATAAACCGATTGCGGCTTCAGGAAGTTTATGATATAACATTTGATTAATGGGGATATCAGGTGCTTAAAAAAATTTTTAAGTGTAAATTTCATCTAAGGTTTGTTTTTAATCCGCTGATTAGATATTTGGCTGATAATATGGGGGGCTATCAGGGAGTAAATCTCCTTAAAAGAGAGGTACCGATTATTGTTTCTTTAACCTCTTATGAAGAGCGTTTTTCTGATTTGGTAATTTCACTGTATTCTCTTTTAAATCAATCTATAAAACCGGATAGAATTATACTTTGGCTTAGTGATAAATATAACGGCGTGAATGACTTGCCTTATGAGATTACAAGGTTTATAAAAAATGGTTTGGAAATCCGATTTGTCCCTGATAAGAAATCATATACAAAGGCTTTTTATGCTTTTAAGGAACTTTCTGAAGCAATTATAATTACAGCTGATGATGATGTTTATTACCCGTCAAGGTGGCTCGAAAAACTGTATCATTCGTATATTGCGAATCCATCTGATATTCATGTTCACAGGGCGCACAGGGTTAAGTGTGACAACGAGAAAATAGCACCTTATGAAACCTGGGATAAACATGTTAGAGAAGAAAGCGCAAGATTTGATAACTTTTTAACAGGAACCGGCGGTGTGTTATATCCTCCAAAGTGTTTTTCAAAAGAGGTGTTAAGGGACGATATCTTTTTAAAAGAAGCTCAAAGCGCAGATGATATATGGTTTTGGGTAATGGCTCTGGTGCATGGAAGAAAAATTAGAGTTGTTAAGAATCATATAAAAACTCTGACTTGTACTAATCTTTTTAGGCAGCTTAATGGCTGTACAATGACTCTTTATTCTGTAAATAGCAAAGGCGGGAATGATAGACAGCTTAAGAATCTTATCAAGTTTTATGGAAGAAATATTCTTGCCAGATTGAAGTAATAAATCTTTTACTTAAGATTAAAAGTTTTTTCTAAAACAAATTTATTATTTAGCATATTAACTTTTAAACTATTTTTGCAAAATTTTATATAGAATAACTTAACCCGCATATAATTCAAAGTTAAAAATAATCGTTTTACAAAGCTTTTATGTTTTATAGTATTGTAGTATATAGATATACAGAAAAGATATTTTTTTATCCAATTGCTTGTATCTTTTGTGATATAGCTCCCATTATGTAATCTCCATTTAGTAAGCTTTTTATTTATATAAAATACTTTATAGCGGGCTAATTGTGACCACAGGTAATGGTCAAGAGACGGCTTATAGAAAGAATTAAAGTTGCATTCCAGAAGCAGGCTGCGTTTCAGCATAACAGATGAAAATGTCGGTATGATGTTTATATAGGATATGACATCTGAAAAATTATCAATAAATTGAGATTTGTCTAAATTTATGGCAGAACTTTTAAGTTTTGAGCAATACTCCTTTAATAACAAAATCCTTTCTTTATCCTGAAAAGCTTCTATATCCGTAAAAATAATATCAGCTCCTGTCTGAATTGCTTTAACTTTTTCCTCAAGAGCATTAGGAAAAAAAATATCATCACTTTCAAGAAATGCGACCCATTCGGTTTTGGCATTTTCTAGTCCTGTTTGAATAGCCTTTGCAAGTCCTAGATTTTGATTATGTCTGATTAGCTTAATTCTGGGATCTTTTTCTTGATAGTGTGCTATCAATTCTGCAGAGTTATCAATGGAGGCATCATCTACAATAATTAATTCCCAGTTAGTGTACGTTTGCGCGATTATGCTTTCAATCGCATCTGGTATATAATTAGCGTAATTGTAGCTTGTCATTATAATTGAAATTTTTTCGCTCATAAAAAGATTTTACCTTAAATTTCATTTGAGGTAAAATTAAAACATAATGGCTATGAAATTGAGCATAATAACTTTAACATATAATCATCTGGATTATACAAAAAAATTTATTGAAAGCTTATATAAATATACGAAAGATTTTGAGCTTATAATTGTTGATAATGGCTCAACAGATGGAACTGTTGAATATTTGAAGAGTTTGAACGGTATAAAGCTGATTTTGAATGGTGAAAATTTAGGCTTTTCAAAGGGTAATAATCAGGGGATTAGTATTGCAGAAGGGGAATATATTGGATTTTTAAACAATGATGTTTTGCTTTACCCTAAGTGGTTTGAAGAAGTAGAGAATGTGTTTGAAAACGAAAGAGCTGCTTTTGTTTCTCCAAGGCATGTTAATCCTCATTATGATGATACCAATGAGTATAAATATTTAAAATTTTATAAAAATATATATAAATGTGATTACGAAAAGAGTTTTGATGAATGTGTTTTTTCCTGTGTTATTACAAAACGAGAGGTGTTAGATAATATAGGTGTTTTTGATGAAATGTACACTCCTGCATTTTTTGAAGATAATGATATAAAGTATAGGGCTATACTTGCCGGATATGGTGTTTATGTCGCAAATAACGTCTGTTTTTATCATTTTGGTTCTATAACTTCAGTAGAGCATAATGAGAATTATGATAGAAACAGGGCTTATTATATAAGCAAATGTCCATTCGGAGAATATTTATCTATTTCAGGCAGAGAAAGAGATGTGTTCAAACGGATTACGGAAGACTTTAGGAGGTTTCCTCTTAAACAGATTTATATGTTTTATATTTTGGGACGAAAAATAAGGAATAGGATAAACAAAATTAAGAGGAGTATAAAAAAATTGTGAAGCTTCTATTTGATGCAACAGAGCTATCTTATTATCAGGATGAATCAGGGCATAGGGCCGGAGTTTTTTTCGTTGCACTAAATCTTTTCCGTGAGTTAAGAAAAAAGTGCGATATTGTATTTGTTTGTAATTTTAAACGTTATTATTTTATGAAAGAGCTTATGTCTAAATCCACAGAGTTTGATGGTATTGGGCTGGTAGAAGAGTGTTCAATAATAAACAAGTTCTGGGGGTGGCTTAATTATGTAGTTAGGAATGCTAATAATAAAGTTAAATACGGTGTTTTAAGTTTATCTAGATATTATGAAAACTTGTTATATAGAGAAAATAAACATAATAAAGAGATTTTAAAGGATTATGGTATATATTTTTCTCCCTTTTCAGCACCGTCTAAAGAGATAGAAAATGCGGATTTGTTGCGCCTTAGGATGCTTCATGATATCATTCCGCTTTTGGAAGCCGGTGGAATACCTAAAAATCCGCGTTTGTGGTGCTGGAGTATTTATAATTCAATTAATGATAAAGATTTTTATATAACAAATTCTGAAAATACAAGAGATGATATTTTAAAATATTTTCCGCAGGTGAATCCGGAAAATATCAAAACTACATATTTAGGGGTAAATGATAATTTTAAGCCCGTAGATAAAATAGCAGAGTTTAAGTATGTTTTCTCTCTCTGTACACTTGGAAAGCGAAAAAATCTGATTTTTGCTATCAAAAATTTCTTTGAATTTATAAATAGATATAAAATAGATGATTTGTATCTTGTACTCGGAGGCGGGATTTGGAAAAAGTTTGAAAACGAGCTATATCAAGCAATCGGTAATTTTGATAAATCGAAAATAATTTTTAAAGGTTATGTAAAAGATGAAGAGTTACCCGAGTTATATTCAAACGCTTTAATGTTCATTTACCCCTCTTTGTACGAAGGTTTTGGCTTGCCTGTTTTAGAGGCGATGAAGTGCGGGTGTCCTGTTATAACGTCAAATAGGTCATCTCTTCCTGAAGTAATAGGAGATGCCGGTATTCAGATAAACCCTGAAGACGATGAAGAACTGATTGAAGCATATAAAAAAATGTATTTTGATACTTTTTATAGAGAATTGTGCAGGGAGAGAGGAATCATTAGAGCAAAAAAATTTAGCTGGGAAACTTGTGCAAACGAGATTTTAGATTTTATAGAAGAAAAAAGTAAATACTCTATGCATACGATATAAAACTCTTTATTCTAATTTATAATAAAAATCAAAAGAGGATACTAATGGTTTTAAGAGTACTATTATTATTTTTGTCACTGATTATATTAGTCAATTTATGCATTTTGACCATGTGTTATATAACCGGTGAAAATCTATATCAAAAATACGGAAAGCAAATTCTTGTTTTATTTGGTGTATTTGTATTTTTAGTGGCTGCTTTATATGTAGCATTAGCATTAATAGGTTTAAGGTAGAGAGGATTTATAATGGATAAAAAGTTATTTGGAATGCCGGTTTTAGTATTATGTCTCCTTGTATGTTTTCTTGTGATGTGTAATCCATTTGTAATGGTTGGTCCCGGAGAGAGGGGGATTAAAATAAGACTTGGAGAAGTTGAACCGGAAAGTTACGGCGAGGGACTGCATTTGATTTTTCCATTTGTACAAAAATTTAAAACGATGAACGTAAAGACTCAAAAAAATACATTAACCACCTCTGTTTATACAAAAGATATTCAACAGGCTAGAATTACCTATGTTATCAATTACAATGTTCAGCCGGATAAAGTTAATAAATTATTCCAGGAGGTCGGAATGGATTATGTAAGTACAATTTTGACTCCTGTTGTTGAAGGAACGATAAAAGATATTATTGGTAAGTGGAATGCACAAGATTTGATTGCAAACAGAGAAAAAGCAACAGGTGATATTTTGTTTAAGCTCCAAGCTCAGCTTAATGATAATTATATTAATGTAACTGATTTTCAGATGACTGAAATTAATTACTCTGATGTTTTTGAACGAGCAATTGAGAGTAAGGTAACGGCTGAACAAGAAGCTCTAAAGGCTAAAAATAAAACAGTTCAGGTCGAGGAAGAAGCTAAACAAAAGGTTATAGCTGCGGAAGCTGAGGCTAAATCAATGGCAATACGTGCCCGCGCTTTAAGCCAGAATAAATCATTGGTTCAGTATGAGGCCGTACAAAAATGGGACGGCAAAATGCCGCAGTATATGCTTGGTGGGACAATGCCGTTTATTAATGTTACACCGGGTAAGTGAACTCCATAATAAAATCGTCCATAACAAAGTTGTTTCCGATGTCTGTTACGACGCTGTCAATCACTTTAAAGCCATATTTTATATAGGCGTTGTATGCACTTGTATTATGTTTATTGACTGTGAGCCTGATTTTTTTGAAACCTAAATTTTTGATTTTATCAAAAGCTTTTTCTCCGAGCCCTTTATGTCTAAAATCTTTTTTTAAATACAATTTTGATAAAAATAAGTAATCCTC
Organism: Candidatus Gastranaerophilales bacterium; assembly: GCA_944323495.1. The sequence goes on along the minus strand of CALUSZ010000085.1, from coordinate 3,642 downwards.
TTTTGGCGCGACTCCTGTATATCCTGCAATTTTACCATCTTGGATTAAAAAATAATATGTATAATTCTGGTTTTGAATCTGTTCTATAATAGCCTTTTCTGACTGGAATTTATCTACCATATAATCAATCTGGGCGTCCGTTAATAAGCAAGGCCAATATTCGTGCCAGATTTCATAAGCTAAATCCGCTAAACGCTTAATATCATTAACTTTTTCTAGTTCCATAATAAAATTTTATCACAAATAGCAAATATTATTTTTACAAGGTTTAATCTTGTATGGAGGTTTTATGAATAATATAACATTTGGTTCGACTTATAAAATACCAATGTCACAGTGGGGGATAAATAATACAAAAAAATTACAGCTTAAGAATTTGGTATCTTCTTTTAATGGAGTTGTAACAAAAGGGAAAGACAGCTTTGCAGTTGTATCAATTCCCGATAAAAAAGACATAGGTTTTATGCGAAAATTAGCGAAAATCGGAAGTTTTCAGTATGAAATGTTTGAAGGGGAGAAAATTCCAAAGGATTCGCTTTTATCATATATAAAAAATGCGCGCAAAATCTAATTGCGCGCATTTTTAAATTTTTAGTGGCAAAGAGCTAATAAAACTCCAGCTGCTACGGCTGAACCTATTACTCCGGCTACATTCGGACCCATTGCGTGCATAAGGAGGAAGTTTTGCGGATTAGCTTCCAGACCAACTTTATTAGAAACCCTTGCTGCCATAGGAACAGCTGAAACACCGGCTGAACCGATAAGCGGATTGATTTTTTCTTTAGAAAATAAGTTCATAATCTTTGCCATAATGACCCCGCCTGCTGTTGCAAGAGAGAATGCTATGATACCGAGTATCAGAATAAACAGTGTTTGAATCGTCAAAAACTGGTCTGCTGATAATTTTGAGCCGACAGAAAGCCCCAAGAATATTGTTACAATATTTATTAAAGCATTTTGCATTGTATCCGAAAGTCTTTCAACAACTCCGCATTCCTTGCATAAGTTCCCGAAAGTTAATGCTCCGATAAGCGGGCAAGCATCGGGCAGAAGTATTACACATAAAAGCAGTACAAGGAGCGGAAATACAATTTTTTCTCTCTTTGTTACTTCTCTTAACTGTGTCATCTGAATTTTTCTCTCTTCTTTTGTTGTAAGAAGCTTCATAATAGGCGGCTGAATGACCGGTACAAGAGCCATATAAGAATATGCAGCAACTGCAATTGCGCCCAAAAGCTCTGGAGCAAGCCTTGATGTTACAAATATTGACGTCGGCCCGTCAGCTCCGCCTATAATACCAATTGCTGCTGATTGAGGTAAGGTAAACCCGAAAATACAAAGAGCCATAAGCAGTGCTCCGAATATTCCGAATTGAGCTGCTCCGCCTAAAAGAGCCATTTTAGGGTTTGCAATTAACGGTCCAAAGTCTGTCATTGCGCCAACTCCCATGAAAATTATTAAAGGAAACAGCCCTTTATGAATACCGGCTTCGTATATAATTCCTAAAAAACCGTTTGTTCCTGCGATATCGCATATTGGAATATTTGACAATAAGCCGCCAAATGCAATTGGAACCAAAAGCAGAGGTTCAAACTGTTTTTTTATTCCTAGCCATAGGAGGAATAAGCAAACAAGAATCATAATCCAATATCCGTGCATATGCAGGAATTGCTCAAAAACATTTGTAATAGCAGGGTCTTCCGGTCTTACAAAATTCATTATACCGGTAGAATGCCAAAGAGTATTTAGACCTTCTGTAATATTCATTAATTTTCTCCTTCTAACCTACTATTGCAAGTGTTTGTCCTGTTACTACTTTATCACCTTGTGAAACTGAAATCGCCTGAACAACTCCGGCTTTTGGCGATTTAACTTCAATTTCCATTTTCATTGCTTCCAATACAAGTATTACATCACCTTCAGCAACTGTCGTTCCTGCTGCAGCCTCAATTCTTAGAACATTCCCCGGAACACCGGCTTTAACTTCTTCTCCTGCTCCTGATGAGGTTTGAGCTTTAGCTTCAATACCTTCTTTGACAGAAATATCGTAAGTTTTGCCGTTTACAGAAGCTTTTCCGCCTTCAAGTTTAACCGCATAAGCTTTTCCGTTAACCTGAACAGTATATTCATTTCCTTTTCCAGTTGAAGCAGTTGTTTTTGCAGGTTCATTCTTACGAACCCCGATTTGGCCTTTACCTTGAAGGAACATGATACCCTTTTCTTTGCAGGCTCCTGCTATAAATATATTTTCTTCATTGACTTCTATACCTGCGTCTTCAAGCATTTTTGTTGCCGCCTTTATTCCTTTATTCGGATCCTTGTCATTCAAATCAACAACAAGCTCTGTTGTCGGCTGCAAGCCTAATTGTTCTTCAGCAATCTTAATAATTTCAGGATCAGCTTCGCAAGGAGTTTTCCCGAAATACCCAAGAACCATTTTTCCGTAACCTTCAGCAATTTTTTTCCAGTTTCCAAACATTACGTTATTGAATGCTTGCTGGAAATAGAATTGTGAAACAGGGGTTACAGATGTTGCAAATCCGCCTTTTTCAACAACTTCTTTCATAGCAGCAACAACTTCCGGGAATTTGTCCATAACTCCGTTGTCACGCATCATTTGAGTATTAGCAGTTAATGCTCCGCCCGGAAGCGGTGAAGATATAATCATAGGATTAACTGCCAAAGCCTCAGGAGGCAGGAAGTAATCTTTCATACATTCTTTGAATATTTCTTCCGTCTCTAAGATTTTATTAATATCAATTCCTAAATCGTATTCCGTACCTTTTAGCGCATGCCACATAGAAACAATATCAGGCTGTGCGGTTCCACCTGATACCGGTTTCATCGCTAAATCAATTCCATCAGCTCCGCCTTCAAGTGCAGCTAAGTATGCAGCAAGCCCTGTTCCTGCCGTCTCGTGAGAGTGGAATCTTATATGAGCATCAGCACCTAATATTTCTCTTGTACGTTTGATTGTTTCATAAACTTTTCTTGGGGCAGAAGTCCCTGACGCGTCTTTAAAAGCAATGCTGTCAAAAGGAATTCCAGCATCTAAAATACTTCTCAATACTCTTTCATAGAAAGCAGCGTCATGAGCGCCTGTACAACCGATTGGAAGCTCCATCATTGTAATAGTAACCTCGTGCTTTAGACCGTTATCTTTAATGCATTGACCGGAATAAATAAGGTTATTAACGTCATTTAATGCGTCAAAGTTTCTAATTGTAGTCACGCCGTGCTTTTTAAACAATTTTGCATGCAAATTAATCATATCTCTTGGCTGTGAATCAAGCCCTACAACATTTACCCCTCTTGCAAGAGATTGAAGATTAATATCAGGGCCTACAGCTTCTCTGATTTTATCCATAGTTTCAAAAGCATTTTCGTTACAATAGAATATCGGTGATTGAAATCTTGCTCCGCCTGCGGTCTCAAAATGTTTGATACCTGCATCAACTGCGGATTTAAGCGCTGGTAAAAAGTCCTCTACAAAAACCCTTGCGCCATAGACAGACTGAAATCCGTCTCTGAATGATGTGTCCATTACTTTAATAAGTTTTTTTGTCATTTTTATTCCTCTCTTTGTTTTTTAATTTAAAATATCACCGATTAAAATTTCCTGAAACTTACCGTCTGTAAGCT